>DGSP01000056.1:0-2986 GCA_002393555.1 Prevotellaceae bacterium UBA4359 | reverse complement strand
CTGAGTGTAGCCATTCGATTCCATTCGTAGCCGCTTGCGGCATTCCACTAAAAAGAAAATTCGTCCAATTCGTGCAATTCGTTGTTAAAAAAACGTGAGTTCGATGACTTCGAACAAAAATAATTCATGAAAAATTCGTGGTTAATTCATGGAAATTCGTGTTTTATTTAAGACATAAATTATCATGAATTAACCACGAATTTTCCATGAATTGAATAGTTGTAATTTTCGTCGAATTCACTTGGGTTAAAAGAAATCGTGCAATTCGTTGTTAAAAAAGCCCCATTCGCGTTCAAGGCTCAGGGTCGGGCTGCAGGCTCACAGGTTCGTTCTCCTCCATCGAGAGGTTCGAGAGCATCTCCTTGAAGGCCCCTCCGGGATAGAACTGAATCTTCTTCACCTTCACCGTCTCCAGCGTCGTCTCCTTCAGCGAGCGCGCCGTCTTCGAGTTGAACGTGGGCTTGAACGAGCCAAACTGCCCCAGCGAGACCCCGTGGCCCAGTTCCATGTAGTGCACCAGCGCCTGCAGGAGCGCGTCCACCACCGCCTTCGTCTGGGCCTTGTTCACGCCCACAATCTGAATCATGCCGCACAACTGCTCATACGACACCTGCGGATAGGTCAACTGCCGCAACTTGAACACCTCAGGCTTCTCTTCCCTGTAGGTCAGGCGCACCTTCGCTCTTCGATACATCATTCCCATAATTCGTTTCTCCTTTCTTTTTTAATGGGTTAAACATTCGTTTTTTTAATCACTTATATAGTCGTTGCAACTGCTATATTCTCAGCAGACCCTCCCCCTGCCCTCCCTATAGGGAGGGGGCGGTTACTTTGCTCGTTTGTCTCTCCATGACTCCCCTCATTGGCTGAGATACTATTCCCTCCCCCTTGGGGGTAGCGCCCGGAGAAACAGGGCAACTAAATGTTGCGCTGTCGGAAGCGACCGAAGCAAGTGCTCTTGCTGAGGACGGACAGGAGGGGGCTTCATTCTCCACCTCGCACCACATCTTCTCCCCCCGTCCGAAAGCCTCGTAGAGCAGCGCATCCAGTTCCCCGAACACCTCCTCGCCGTCCTTCATGCCGCGTTTCGGAGGGTACTCCACCTCGTGCCCATCTTCGTCAGTATAGTAGTGATACACAGGACGCCCCATCATCACCCTGTCAGGCAGAGCCCGACCTCCGGGAGCAAATCCGAAGTAAGTCTGCCTATGCCCCGGACACTTCACCACCCTCACCCCCATGGGCGAGTAAGGCCCTCCGCCGCACTCCAGCCTCCACCGGCCCCTCGGCAGGCAATACCTCGACGCACCAGCAAACACCGCCTCATAATCCCTGAAGCCCACCTCGCGCGCCTCGCACACCAGACGCGGCTCCTCCTCCCCGTCCATCCAGACCTCCATGACCGACTTCGTCACCTTCTCGTCGCCATAATACCTTTTCAACTTAATTTCCATCTTTAGACATTCGTTTTTTCGTATCTTTTCAAACCTCCGCCCAGCGCGTGGGCTGGTTCGTTTTTTCGTTCCTATTCAAACCTCCGCCCAGCGCGTGGGCTGGTTCGTTTTTCAAGACATTCGCCTCATTCGTCCCATTCGTTGTTTACGCTACAAAGTTACGATTTTTTCCCGACATACACAAGCATCAAGCCCACTATTTTTCAGCATTTTGCAACTTTTTTCATCCCCCCTTTTCACCCATCCATCCATACCCCTTCCGGCCTTCTCCACCCACCCCCGACGAACAAAAACCCCGGAAATGTTTGGAGACAAAGGGAAAATTTGTAACTTTGCACCAGAATACAGACAAAACCATGTTTAGCGTCAGAGACATATCCGAATACATCGTGGCACTCATCGCCGCCTTCGCCAGCCATTATTCCATGACCGACGCAGAGGCATATCGCTACCTGAACCAATACGGAGCCATCAAGGTGATGCACGACTACTACGACGTGATGCACACCCAGCCCCTCGACGACATGGTGCAGAGCATGGCATCCTACTGCCAGCGGAAAGGAGGACATCTATGATGCAACTCTACCACGGCTCCACCGTCAACATCGGCCGCATCGACCTGCTGAAATCACGCCCCAACAAGGATTTCGGACAAGGCTTCTACCTTTCCGCCGACCGTCAGCAAGCCTGGCGAATGGGCGAGTTCAAGGCGCTGACAGAAGGCGGGGAACCCGTGATGAACACCTACCTCTTCGACGAGCAGGTGCTCCGTTCAGGCGAACTGAAAGTCCTCACCTTCGAAGGCTACACCCGCGAATGGGCAGACTTCATCTTCCTCAACCGCAACAACAAGACCACCACCCCAGCCCATGACTACGACATCGTCTATGGCCCGATAGCCAACGACCGCGTCGGAGTGCAGATTGGGAAGTACGAGGCAGGCGACATCACCCTCGACCAATTCATGGAGAACCTGAAATACATGAAGGGCATCACCTTCCAATACTATTTCGGGACAGAACGTGCCATCGCAAAACTGACGAAGATATGACCCACCCCAACGTATCGCCCCAAGAATTCAAGTATCTGAAAGAGCATCTGACCGCGCGCATGATCCAGATACTGACCGAAGAGCGCGGATGCTCCTTGGAGGAAGCCATCGGCAAGGTTTACACCTCCCCCATCTACGAAAAACTCTCCGATGCCTCCACCGGCCTCTTCTTCCAATCCCCCCGCTACGTGCTCTCGTATCTCTAACCCCCTTTTCACTCCCCCATCTCCTCCTCACCCCCACCGCCACTGCCGCAATTACCCCTCCCCCACTGCCGTAATTACGGCAGTGCCGTTGCCGCAATTACGGGTGTGGAAGGAGGGGGTGAATCATAAAGGGGAAAGGAGAAAGGTAAGCAAGTAGGAAAGTGGACAAGAGGTGTTTTTCGGAGGGGGCGTTCGGGGGGCAGAGAAACACATATAAAAGACATTATAAGTATAAGTTTTTATATTATACGATTTAAGTTTCGGAAGTTCCAAAC
>DGSP01000083.1:22958-86677 GCA_002393555.1 Prevotellaceae bacterium UBA4359 | reverse complement strand
CAATTTTAACGGGACACTAATGTACCTATACAATAAAGGCTGTCAAGTGACTCGTGAATAAATCACCCACGTGGGCGTTCCGATTGCGTTGCCTTCATGTAGTACTATAAATTTACCAGATTTAGAGTTTGAAGACCAACGTTCGTAAACGCCCTTTTTGGTGCAGGGCAGTCGTTGTCTGCGCGAGACATTCACTGCGGGTGCGCCAAACCATCTATGTAAGAATCCCGTCCCCCCTGTGGATGGGGTTACTATGGCTGTGGAGCCATGCACCGCCCATCGGGCTAACTGGATTTTGTGGCTTGCATGGGGTGTCTGCACTCTTGCGAGTGAAAGGACACTGCGTGTGCAAGTCGGTTGCAAATGTACAAACTATTTTGGCACATTCCAAATTTTTGTGGAGAAAAGTGTGGGGAAGGGTGTTGCCTTCGGTTCTGTCTGGAGGGGGCATGGGTATGGGTACAAAAAATGTATCAGAAACCTCACGGCCTCTGATACACGAATGCTATGAAAAAACGAATGTCTAAATGATGAGCGGAAAACGAGACTCGAACTCGCGACCCCAACCTTGGCAAGGTTGTGCTCTACCAACTGAGCTATTTCCGCACACGGGATTCCTATTTTCGCAAACAAGAATCACCAAAATCCCTTAATTTATTATGAACCATTATTTTTAGAGCGGAAAACGAGACTCGAACTCGCGACCCCAACCTTGGCAAGGTTGTGCTCTACCAACTGAGCTATTTCCGCAGGGATGATGAGTGAAGAGGAGGAGACTCGAACTCCCACGGGCTGAGCCCACTACCCCCTCAAAGTAGCGCGTCTACCATTCCGCCACCTCTCCATTCTTTTTTGTGCCCAAGACAGGAATCGAACCTGCACGTCTCTCAACACTCGCACCTGAAACGAGCGCGTCTACCATTCCGCCACTTGGGCATGCTTTCTATTTCTTCAAAGAACGCTTTTCTGCTTTTTGGAGCGGAAAACGAGACTCGAACTCGCGACCCCAACCTTGGCAAGGTTGTGCTCTACCAACTGAGCTATTTCCGCAGGTCTTTCTGTTTTGCGAGTGCAAAGGTAGTGCTTTTTCTTGAACTGGCAAAACATTTCAACACTTTTTTTGCTTCGTCACCTCATTTTCTTGTCCTTCTCTTTTTGCCTCTCCTCGCTACACATTATTATATATAATAGTCGGGGAGGGTGTTGAGGTGGCCTCGCCTATCGGATGCGGTCGAGCGAGCGCACCAGAGCCTCGTCTTTCCGTATGCCCTGAATGGCCAAACAGTTGAGGATGATGCTCAGCACGGGAAAGACGGCAATGAATTTGAGGTGGAAGGTGGGCAGGATACATCCTAAGCCTTCTCCGCACAGTGATTCAAGTTTCACCTGATAAACATAGGCGAAAAAGGCATAGGCTGCCACATAGCCCACCAAAAGGATGGTGCTGATGATGGTGAGCCTCAGTTGGCGCATACGCTTACGGAAAAGCATAATGCTCATGGTGGACAGAAACATGACCAGAATGAGCAATATGCCTAAGCACCAAGGACCGCTGGTGGAATCCAACGCCTTGAATTGCCCTTCTGCCCCAAAGGTGAAGTTGCTGAAATGTGCCACCACCGTTTCTGCCACAGTCCATTCGCCAATGGTGGAGATAAGCCCCACGAAGGAGAGGATGAGAACCAGTGCCAGATAGACAGTCTGTATTCGCTGAATCATGGCTTAGAACTTTCTGTCAGATTCCTTGGCGGGGTTGCGGTAGTAGATTTTGTCCTCAAGGAATTCCTGTGTTGCAATCAGGGTTGGTTTGGGCAGACGCTCGTAGTAGCGAGAAATCTGAATCTGCTCTTCGTTCTCAAACACCTCGTCGAGAGTGTCAGTGTGTGAACCAAACTCAACCAGTTTCTTGCTGAGTTCTTCTTTCATTTCGCTGGCAATCTGGTTGGCACGTTTGGAGATGATGACAACACTTTCGTACACGTTGTTTGTGTCGCGGCTCAAATCTATCAGGTTGCGTGTCACAGTGGTGGTAGGTGCATTTGTTTTCTTGAAATCCATTGCTTTATGTTTTTTTTCTTGTTATTCTTTCGAGTTGATGGTGAGGAAACCTTAATCTGTTTCCGACTTCACTTTGGTGGCAGAATGCTTGTAGATGTTGTCTGCTTCCTTCATGTATTTGCTGTTCGGAAACTCGTTCTTGAAACCGTAGTATTCATCGATGGTTTGTCTGTATCGCTCCTCGCTTTTTTCTATCACGCTTCGTTGGGCCAGTTGGTAGCGGCAACGGAGAATCATCATGTAGAGGTCTTCGCGCAACCGGGTGTAGGGGAAAGTCTTGAGGGCGTTCTCTGCCGTGATGATGCAGGCTTCGTAGTTGCTGCCTCCGTTGGCGCAGTTTCCCACATAACTGCCCAGGTTGTAGTAGAGTTTTGCGCTGTCGTATTCCTTCTGTACCAGACGGTTCTGCAGGTCGTAAATCATGTCGTTCACCTCTTCGCGCAGTTCGGAGTAGGGGTGAAAGTCGAGAAAGTCTTGCAACTGGTTCAGGGCCGTGTAGGTGGGCGACTGGTCCAGACGCGGGTCGGGGCTTTGCATGTAGGAGGCTTTGCCGCTGTAGAATCGGGCCAGTTCGGTGTAGTCGCCTTTGGAGTAGGTCTTCACGTAGCGGTCCAGATACATCGTGGCGGTTTCGTAGTCACGCAGGTTGTAGTAGCACATGCCCAGCATGAACAGAGACTCTTCACCACGGTCTGTGCCTTTCATGACCATGATGAGTTCTTCCAGCAATTGGTATGCACGTGCGTATTGCCCGGCTGCGTAGCACTCTTTGGCAACTTCGTATTTATAATCATAATCGGTCGTTTTCAGCACCTTGTTGTAAGAGTTGCATGAACTCAAAATCATTGCTGAAATGACGGCGATTGAAAGGAATTTCCTCATTGTTTTAATAGTTTCGGCTGCAAAGTTACACTTTTTTTGCCTAAGAAAACATACTTCTCCATGATTATTTCACGTTTATTCAGAAAAATCCGACGTATTTAGGGATTATTTACGGATGGAAATCGTAATTTTGCAGTTCAAAACGAAAGGAAAGATGGATTTTCAACTCATTTCAAAGTTCCAACCCACGGGCGATCAGCCTCAAGCCATCGAGCAACTGACAGAGGGGGTGAAGGAGGGAGTGCCGGCTCAGGTGCTGCTGGGTGTGACGGGTTCTGGCAAGACATTCACGATGGCAAATGTCATTCAGAATGTGGGGAAGCCAACCCTTATCTTCAGCCACAACAAGACCCTGGCACATCAACTCTACTCCGAGATGAAGGCATTTTTCCCCAACAATGCGGTGGAGTATTATGTCAGTTACTACGACTATTATCAGCCCGAAGCCTACATCCCCTCCACGGGTACATATATAGAAAAAGACCTGGCCATCAACGAAGAACTGGACCGCAAGCGGCTGGCTGCCGTGTCGGCCTTGTTGTCAGGGCGCAAGGATGTCATCATCGTCTCGTCGGTGTCGTGCATCTATGGCATGGGCGCACCCACCAGTTATGCCGAAAACATCCTTCCCATCCAGGTGGACCAAGACCTGCCACAGGAAACGTTGCGCCGTAAGTTGGTCGATATGCTTTATGTCAACAATGACCTTGCTGCGGCTGACGAACTGGAGCGTGGACAATTTCGGGTGAAAGGTGAAACGGTGGATATATATCTTGCTTATGATGAGAAGATTCTGCGCATTTGTTATTTCGATGATACAATAGAGGATATTCAGGAATTGGACCTTCAGACGCTCTATCCCATCACCTCCTACGAGGAGTATAAAATCTATCCTGCCAATCTTTTCATGACCACCAAAGAGCAGACTCAGAAGGCCATCCACGACATAGAGGATGACCTGCACAAGCGTATCGATTTCTACATGGAAAAAGGTGACGAAGAGAAGGCCAAGCAGATAGAGTTGCGCGTGACGAATGATTTGGAGTGGATACGCGAGACGGGCCACTGCTCGGGCATTGAGAACTATTCGCGCTATTTCGACGGGCGGCAGGCGGGCGAACGTCCCTATTGCCTGCTGGACTTTTTCCCCGATGACTATCTGCTCTTCGTCGATGAGAGCCATCAGTCCATTCCGCAGGTGAAGGCGATGTGGGGAGGCGACCGTCGGCGTAAGGAAAATCTGGTCGATTATGCTTTCCGTCTGCCCGCTGCACTCGACAACCGTCCCCTGCGGCTGGAAGAGTTTGAAGAGTTGACCCCACAGACCATCTATGTTTCAGCCACTCCGGCTGAATATGAACTGGAACGTGCTGAAGGTGTGGTGGTGGAACAACTCATTCGGCCCACAGGTCTGCTCGACCCGCCCATCGAAGTGCGTCCCAAACTCAACTTCATGGATGACCTTATCGAGGAGATTCACCAGCGCAACGAGGTGGGGGAGCGCACCCTTGTCATCACCTCTACCAAACGTCAGGCAGAGGAGGTGTCCAGTTTCTTCAACAGTGTGGGCATCAAGGCCAACTACATCCACTCCGATGTCGATACCTTCGACCGTGTTGACATCATCAATGATTTCCGTGCCGGCACATACGACGTGCTCATCGGCATCAACCTTCTGCGCGAAGGACTTGACATCCCGGAAGTGTCTCTGGTGGCTATTCTCGATGCTGACTATCAAGGCTTTCTGCGCGACCACCGTTCGCTCGTCCAGATTATTGGTCGTGCGGCACGCAATGTCCACGGTCTGGCCATCATGTATGCTGAGACCATTACCGAAACCATGCAGCAAACCATCGACGAGACAAACCGTCGCCGCAAGAAGCAGATGGCCTACAACGAGGAGCATGGCATCACACCCACCCAGATTCAGAAGGCGCAAGTTTCCATTGCCCAGCACAAGCCCATCGACTATGTGGGTACGGCTTACATCGAGGAAAATGCCTCGCTTGCTGCCGAGTCGGAGGTCGATACCATCTACAATGCCATGACCCCCGACGAACTTCGCCGGGCCATCGAGCGCAACCGCAAGCAGATGAAGGAGGCCGCCAAGAGGCTCGACTTTCTCAAGGCGGAGGAGTTCAAACAAGAGGTCGTTCGCCTGGAGGCTTTGCTGCAAGAGAGCGGGGCGGAATGAGTGGTTTCGTAAGGTGCGATTTTCACGTGGCTACACAGCCCCAAAACAGGTGTGAGTCACACCTATGCCATAGGTCTGAGTCACACCCCTACCATAGGTGTGAGTCACACCTGTTTTGAGGCTGTTTCGGAAGTGATTTGTGGATGCCGATTCTGTTCGGATAAATCTTGTTAAAAAAGCAGAAGAGATGGATGGGAAATGGATGAAAAGATGTAATTTTGCATGCTGATATTGGCAATAATAAAAAATGGAGTAAAGTATGAAAAGTTTTAAGTCAAGTGCGTGGGTACTTCCACAGCCGGTGCTAATCATTGGCACCTACAACCAAGAGGGTAAACCTAATGCGATGAATGCCGCCTGGGGCGGACAATGGGATATGCACGAAATCATGATTTCGCTCAGTCCTCACCAAACGACCGACAATCTCGCCGTGAACGGGGAGTTCACCGTCACCTTTGCCACGGCCGACACGTTGGTGGCTGCTGACTATGTGGGCTTGGTGAGTGGCAGGAACACGCCCGACAAGATGGAGAAGACAGGGTGGAGCATAGAGAAGGCTCCCAACGTGAATGCTCCCGTGTTTCTCGACTTCCCGATGACGCTGGAGTGCCGCGTGAAGGAGAAGATTGGTGAGAGCGAGTCGGGCTACAATCTGGTTGGCGAAATCGTGAACATCCTTTGCGATGAGAAGTATCTGGCGGCAGACGGCAAGCCCGATGTGGAGCAGATGGGGCTGCTCACCTATGACCCCGTCCACTTCAACTACATCCAACTTGGCCGTGTGGTAGGCAAGGCTTTTGCCGACGGCAAACAACTGAAATGATGCAGGCGGATACCTTCGTGGTGTCCGCCTTTTTTGCTTTTTAGAGCCAATGTTTACCGTGTGATGAACCATGTGATGAGGCATTCATGCAAAAAGTGGCGGACAATTGGTGGCAATGTGTGGAAAAATACTTACCTTTGCAGCCAAAAAATTGTTGAAACCAATGGAATTAGCAAAAAACTATAACCCTTCCGAGGTAGAAGGGAAGTGGTATCAGTATTGGCTGGACCACAAATTGTTTGCCAGCAAACCTGATGGTCGTGAACCTTACACTATCGTGATTCCGCCACCTAACGTGACAGGTGTGCTCCACATGGGCCACATGCTGAACAATACGATTCAGGACATTCTTATTCGCAAGGCGCGCATCGACGGCAAAAATGCCTGCTGGGTGCCAGGCACCGACCACGCTTCGATTGCCACGGAGGCCAAGGTGGTGAACCGTCTGGCAGAGCAGGGCATCAAGAAGCGTGACTTGACCCGCGAGGAGTTCCTGAAACATGCGTGGGCTTGGACAGACGAACACGGAGGCATCATTCTGAAGCAGTTGCGCCATCTGGGTGCTTCGTGCGACTGGGATAGAACGGCATTCACGATGGACGAGAAGCGCAGCGAAAGTGTGCTGAAGGTGTTTGTTGACCTTTATAAGAAGGGCTTGATTTATCGTGGTCTCCGCATGGTGAACTGGGATCCGAAGGCACAGACAGTGCTTTCGACCGAGGAGGTGATCTACCGCGAGGAGAAGAGCCACCTGTTCCACCTGAAGTATTATGTGGCTGACCCCGAAAACCTCAAGTCGGTGGGCGGAAAGGTGTCTATCGACGAACTGGAAAAAGAGGGCAACGTCATCCACAAGGACTCCAAGGGCTACTATGCTGTGGTGGCCACCACACGTCCCGAGACCATCATGGGCGACACCGCCATGTGTGTCAATCCCAAAGACCCGAAGAACCAGTGGCTGAGAGGCCACAAGGTGATTGTGCCGCTGGTGAACCGTGTCATCCCTGTGATTGAAGACCGCTATGTGGATATAGAGTTTGGTACGGGTTGCTTGAAGGTGACACCTGCTCACGACGTGAACGACTACGCATTGGGCAAGACACACAATCTCGACATCATCGACATCTTCAACCCTGACGGCACCCTCTCGGAGGAGGCAGGTCTCTATGTGGGTCAAGACCGCATGGAGGTGCGCAAGCAGATTGCCATCGACTTGCAAGCGGCTGGCTTGATGGAGAAGATTGAGGACTATGACAATAAGGTGGGCTACTCGGAGCGTAACCAAGACACCGCTGTGGAACCTCGTCTGTGCAAGCAGTGGTTCCTCTCGATGAAGCATTTTGCCGACATCGCCCTGCCTCCTGTGCTGGAAGGAAAGATTAAGTTCTATCCGACCAAGTATGTGAACACCTACCGCAACTGGATGGAGAACATTCAGGACTGGTGCATCAGCCGCCAACTCTGGTGGGGACACCGCATCCCGGCCTACTTCCTGCCCACTGCAGAGGGGGAGGAAGAGAAGTATGTGGTGGCTCTGACTCCTGAAGAGGCACTGGAAGAGGCGAAGAAGATGCCAGGCTATGAGAACATCACCATCGACCAACTGCGTCACGACGAGGATGCACTCGACACGTGGTTCTCTTCATGGCTCTGGCCCATCTCTCTCTTCGACGGCATCAACAATCCTGGCAACGAGGAAATCAACTACTATTATCCCACTTGCGACCTTGTGACCGCTCCCGACATCATCTTCTTCTGGGTGGCGCGCATGATTATGGCTGGTGAGGAATACATGAAAGATGTGCCTTTTCGCAACGTGTATTTCACGGGTGTGGTGCGCGACAAACTGGGACGCAAGATGTCGAAGTCGCTCGGCAACTCGCCCGACCCACTGGGACTTATCGACAAGTATGGTGCCGACGGTGTGCGTATGGGCATGCTGCTTTCTGCTCCTGCTGGCAATGACATCCTCTTCGACGAACAACTCTGTCAGCAGGGTGCCGCCTTCTGCAACAAGATTTGGAACGCGTTCCGTCTGGTGCAGGGCTGGGAGGTGAAGTCAGACTTGGCACAGCCTGAAGAGAATAAGAAAGCCATTGCATGGATGGAGGCTGTCATCAAGACCGCTCTGGCTGAAATCAACGGCCTCTATTCGAAGTATCGTCTGAACGAAGCCCTTATGGCTGCCTTCAAACTCTTTACCGATGAGTTCTCTGGCTGGTATCTGGAGATGATTAAGCCTGCCTATCAGGCACCTATCGATGCTGAGACCTACAAGGCCACGCTCCAGTTCTTTGAGCAGTTGATGAAGATGATTCACCCCTTCATGCCGTTCATCACCGAAGAACTGTACCAGCACATTGCAGAGCGC
The DNA here is from genome assembly GCA_002393555.1 of Prevotellaceae bacterium UBA4359. GTDB lineage: Bacteria > Bacteroidota > Bacteroidia > Bacteroidales > Bacteroidaceae > Minthosoma. Next base: position 78,349 of record DGSP01000083.1, on the reverse strand, counting down.
AAGGATGGCGAGAGCATCATGGTGGAAACCCTCATACTCGATGCACCGACTGAGGCTGATGCACAGTTGATGGCTCAGTTTGAAGAGGCCAAACAGGTCGTTTCGGGTGTTCGTGCCGTGCGTCAGAGCAAGAATATCTCGCCTCGCGAACCGTTGGTGTTGGAGGTCGTAGTCAGTGGAACTGATGACAGCAATGTGACCAAGTGTCCTGCTCTCGGTTCCATCATCAAGAAGATGGCTTCGTTGGCCGACATCCAGTATGTGCCGACAAAGAGTGACGGCACTTCTGCCTTCCTGATTGGCACGACCGAATATGCAGTTCAGTTGGGCAACCTCATCGACACAGAAGCAGAAATAGCCAAGATGGAAGCCGAACTGAAACACCTGCAAGGATTCCTCGTGGGGGTGAAGAAAAAACTCAGCAACGAGCGTTTCGTGGCCAATGCACCGGCTCAGGTGGTGGAACTGGAGCGCAAGAAGCAGAGCGATGCTGAAACGAAGATTGCTGCCTTGACTGAGAGCATCGCGAAGTTGAAGAAATGATTTCTATACATTATTTATAATAAAAAGGAATCCGCTTGTCTCGAATGGGACGAGCGGATTCCTTTTTTATGACTCATGCGGACAGGACGGAATGAGGATGCTTTGTTTCTGTCATCGGACAGGTGGTGTGGTCACCTCCATCGTGAGGTTGGGGTCTTTCGGATTCTTGACCAACACTTGGGAAGCCGTGCCTGTCAGTTTCATGGTTTGCTTACCCTCGTTGAGGATGGTCAGGTTGTTCACGTTCACATCGGCCTCAAAGTGGGCTGTGCTGGTGGAGAAGATGGCGGCATCGTCGGCTTTAAGGCTGGCCACTCTGAAGGAACCTCCGTCGGTGCTTTGCAGGCTGAACTTGGTGCATTCTACGTTGGCCAACTCCATGTTGCCCGTTCCAATCATGCCCAACTGGATGTCTTCGCTGCGCCATGTGCCCAGGCTTTCAAAACTTCCGTTGCTGCACACACTCACGCATTTGAGGTCAGGTGCAGAGATGTACATCTTCACGTTGCTCGAGTTGCCGTAGGGGTTCAAGGCGGAGTTTCCGTCCGACTTGATGCTGACGGTGAGCAGGTTGCTGTCGAACCTGGCTTGCAGATATTCCAACTGGACGCTGTCGCCCTCCACCTCGATGTTGTAACTGCCTTGCGAGTAGATGATATCTACGCTGCCGAGGTTGGTGAGGTAGTCAAATTCGGAGGGTATGCTGATGTGCTTTCGGATGATATTCTTTTGGCTTTGAGCGGGTTGCTTGGTTCCTGTTCCTGTCGACTGTTGCTGTTCCTTGTTGGCGGTGTGCTGGCACGATGCGCACAGAAGGAGGACTGCCAAAGTGGTGATTGCTCCGTATCTCATGATGATTTTGGGGTTGATTTACAGATTTTTTGCAAAGGTAAGCATTTTTGTGGACATCTGAAAAAAACACCTTTTTTGTTTTGTCTTTTCCGCCGTTTATCGTAACTTTGCAATCTCAATCAACAATAACACAATATTTTACACTTAATTTTATGGCAATAGAAAACAACTTCATGACTGTTGCATACAGACTCTACACCATCGACAATGGCGAAGAGGATGAAGAACCGATGGAAGTGGCCAATCGCCGCCATCCGTTCCAGTTCATCACAGGGTTGGGATTGGTGCTTCCAAAGTTTGAGGAGAATTTGAAAGACCTTGTGCGTGGCGATGAGTTCGACTTCGTCATTCCCAGTGCCGACGCTTATGGTGAGTTCAACGACGAACTGATGTTCGATGTGCCCGAGACGGTCTTCATGATTGACGGAAAAATCAACTACAACTATGTGCATGAAGGAGCCGTTGTGCCCATGACAGGTGAAGATGGGACTCGCTTCAGAGCCACTATCATCGAGATAAAGAAGGATGCAATCACCATCGACTTGAATCACCCCTATGCAGGCCAGGACCTTCATTTCGTCGGTCATGTGATTGAAAGCCGCCCCGCCACCAACGAGGAGATTTCAACCATGCTCAATGCCGCCAGCGAGTCGGATGGCAGTTGCTGCGAGGGGGGTGATTGCGGCAGTTGTGGAGGTGGCTGCGGAGGATGCCACTGATGAGAAACACATTCGGACATATATTCACGCTGACCACCTATGGCGAAAGTCATGGAGCAGCCATTGGAGGGGTGGTGGACGGCATGCCGGCTGGCATTGCGGTCGATATGGATTTTATCCAGTCTGAACTGGACCGTCGCCGCCCGGGACAGAGCCGCATCACGACGGGACGTCAGGAAGGCGACCGGGTGGAGTTGCTTTCGGGTGTGTTTGAAGGTCATACCACAGGATGTCCTATCGGCTTTATGGTCAGAAACACCAACCAACATTCCGGCGACTATGAGAATGTGCGGAATGTCTTTCGCCCCTCCCATGCCGACTTCACCTATACACAAAAATATGGACTGCGCGACCATCGGGGCGGCGGACGCTCCTCGGCTCGTGAGACCATTTCGCGCTGTGTCGGAGGTGCATTGGCTAAGTTGGCGCTCCGTCAGTTAGGCATCAGCGTAACGGCCTACACCTCGCAAGTAGGCGACATTGCCATAGACCGTGATTATCGGCAATATGACTTTTCCCAGATAGAACAGAACCCCGTGCGATGCCCCGACTCTGAGGCTGCCGAACGCATGGAAAGGCTTATCCTCGATGTGAAAGCCGATGGCGACACCATTGGCGGAGTCATCACTTGCGTCGTCCGAGGCTGTCCTGCCGGACTGGGCGAGCCAGCCTTCTCCAAACTCCATGCCGACCTCGGCTGTGCCATGCTGGGCATCAATGCCGTGAAAGGCTTCGAATATGGCGAAGGCTTCAGCGGAGTGGGGCAGAGAGGCTCTGAGCAGAACGACATCTTCTTCAATGATGGCGGTCGCATCAGCACCCGAACCAACCATTCGGGAGGCATCCAAGGCGGTATCTCCAATGGCCAAGACATCTACTTCAGAGTGCTTTTCAAGCCAGTGGCCACCCAGTTGCGTCCGCAACCCACCGTCACTCGTGAAGGGGAGGAAATCTCGCTCGAAGTGAAGGGACGCCACGACCCCTGTGTGCTGCCCCGTGCGGTGCCTGTGGTGGAGGCGATGGCAGCCATGACAGTACTCGACCATTATTTACTCAACAAAACCGTGACCTTATGAACAAAGTAATGCTTATCGGCAATGTGGGGGCTGACCCTCAGGTGAAATATCTTGACCAAGGCGTATGTGTGGCTCAATTGCGGTTGGCCACTACCGAGCGTGGCTACACACTGCAGAACGGTACTCAGGTGCCCGACCGCACCGAGTGGCACACCTGCATCTTCTGGCGCAAGCAAGCCGAAGTGGTGGAAAAATATGTGCATAAGGGCGACCGCCTTTATGTGGAAGGAAAGATACAGTCGCGTGACTGGACAGACCGTCAGGGCATCAGTCGAAGAACTGTCGAAATCATGGTGGACAATATGGAGTTGCTCTCGCCTAAGCCTGTTGGGCAATCCACGACTCAGCAGTCTGCACCTTCTCAGCCAGAAACACCTGCCGCTGTCACTCCTTCAGAAAATAATGGTGCATATCCTTTCTAAAAAGCCAACCTTATGAAACCAACCATCATAGCAGGACCCTGTGTTATCGAGTCGATGGACTGCCTCGAAGAGGTGGCTCAGGAATTGGTGCGGCTCAACGAAAAGTATGACCTCGACATCATCTTCAAGTCATCTTTCGACAAGGCCAATCGCACCTCCATCCACTCCTATCGTGGCCCTGGTCTGGAAAAAGGAATGCTGATGCTCTCCAACATCAAGGAGAAGTACGGACTCCGCATCCTCACCGACATCCACGAGAGTTATCAAGCACAACCAGCCGGCGAAGTGGCCGACGTGCTGCAGATTCCAGCGTTCCTCTGCCGACAGACCGACTTGCTGGTGGCCGCAGCCCGAACAGACCGCACCGTCAACATCAAGAAGGCACAGTTCCTTTCGGGCTTGGACATGGAGTTCCCTGTGCAGAAAGTGCGTGAGAGCGGCAATGACAACGTGTGGCTGACCGAGCGCGGCAACATCTATGGCTACAACAACCTTGCCGTCGATTTCCGCAACATCGCCGACATGCACCGCTTCACCGATACCGTCATCATGGACTGCACCCACTCCGTGCAGCGTCCGGGTGCAGCAGGCGGCAAGACCGGAGGCAACCGCGAGTTCGTGCCAGCCATGGCACTGGCAGCCAAAGCGTTCGGAGCCAACGGCTTCTTCTTCGAAGTGCATCCCGACCCCGACAAGGCACTCTCCGACGGCCCCAACATGCTCTATCTGAGCGACCTCGACAGAGTCATTGCCAGCCTGATAGAAAACTAAAAATTAAGAATGAAAAATCTTAAAAAGGAGTGAAAAGGAGTGATGAGAAGTGAAAGCCGACACTCTGCCAGCCCATGCGCTGGGCGACTCTCATCTCTATACCCTCAGCCCTAAACTCTAAACTCTAAACCATCACATTCGGCTCTCACTCCTTCTCACTTCTCATCACTCCTTTCACTCCCAAAACAATAGATTTTTCACTTTTCACAGACAATTTCCTATGAATTCAAAGATATATGCAGAACGTTGTCTGCGCGACGAAGCCCAAGCCCTGCTCGACCTCGTTCCTCAGTTGGACAACAACTTCGAGCAAGTGGTGGACCTCATCCATCGCTGCACAGGGCATGTCGTGGTGACGGGTGTGGGCAAGTCGGGACATGTGGGAGCCAAAATCGCCGCCACACTCGCTTCGACAGGCACCCCATCCATCTATCTCAATGCCCTCGATGCCCTGCATGGCGACCTCGGCATGATTATGAATGACGACGTGCTGCTCATGATTAGCAATTCGGGCAACACCGACGAACTGCTGCGCATCATTGCCTCGCTCGAAGACCGCCACATCCCCATCGTCTCCATCACAGGCGATGCCAAATCCCTGCTGGCACAGCACTCCGACTACCACATCCTGTGCCGCGTGGAGCGAGAAGCCTGCCCGCTCAACCTGGCTCCCACCTCCAGCACCACAGCCGCCATGGCCATGGGCGACGCACTGGCCTGTGCCCTCATGGAGGTGCGCAAGTTCAAGGCAAGAGACTTCGCCCTGTTCCATCCCGGCGGCTCGCTTGGACGCAAACTGCTGGTGCGCGTGAAAGACGTGATGTACACCGACAACTTCCCCATCGTGCCACCCACCATGCGCCTCTCCGATGCCCTCATGATTATCAGCGGTGGCAAACTCGGTCTGGGCGTGGTGATGGAAGGCGACAGCATCCTTGGCATCATCACCGACGGCGACATCCGCCGTGCTGTGGAAGGTGCGCGAGAAAACTTCATCAACCTGCCCGTCAGCGAAGCCATGACCCGCACCCCCAAGACCATCTCGCCCGAAACCAAACTGACCACCATCCAGCAGATGTTCCGCAACCACAAGATTCATGCCCTCCTCGTCACCGACCACGGCAAACTCGTCGGCATCGTCGATTACTTCGCCATCATGAATTGATTCCCTCTTACAAGTTTTTGTATAATATCCCCTCGGCTACGTCCATTCGCAGCCGAGGGATTTTTGTATATCGTAGTCGAGGGGTACAATCAATCGTAGTCGAGGGGTACGCTCAATTGTAGCCGAGGGGTACGCCTTTCTTGTGAAGGATGATGCAAAAAAGTGTGCATGATAGAAAAAATACGACAAACATTTGTATATAATCATACGAATAAATGAAAATAAATGCGGAAAATTTTGGTGCTTTCTCATTTATTTGTTTACTTTGCCCTGAACTTGCTTGATGCGGCTTCAGAAAGTTGCAGATGGTGAGGTGCAGCCTTGGCTGCAAGACATATTTAGGAAGCGCGTACGCTTTATTTCCTGCTTGAGAAACCGGACACTTCTCAATTTTAGGAAAGGGATTTTTGCATGGCATTGACTATGCGAAATGGGTAAGACGTCACCGCTCTCCTTCGATGGTTGTATGCATACTACAGTTCACACGCTGTATTCAGCATATACATCGAAGGTGTGAGCTGTCATCTATTCTTCATTTCGCAGGTCAGTCCGGTACCTTCAAGCAGAGAATGGGCACATCAGGCTCACACCTTTCTTTTTGTGTCTTTTTTTATCATTCCGAAAATCTTTTTAGAATCAGGCATTGCTGAGCCTCCGATGCCACAAAGAGACAGCATGACCATGAAGAAAACTACTTTTTTACTCATGCTTGGCATCGCCCTGTCTGTTGGCGATGTGCAGGCGCAAGGCATTTTAGGGAAATTGAAGGAGGCTAAAGAAAAAGCCACAAGAACCATAAACAAAGGAAAGAAGATTCTTTCTGGTGAAGAGATTTCTTCATCGGAAACTCCAACTTCGTCAGGAGAAGGTCATTTCAAGCCTAAAGGTCAGAAAAGCAATCTCTACGAATTGACGCGAATCGATAACCGCTCAGATATGGTGAGTGCCATTAACAGCAAATTTGCCAACTTCAAGAAGACACTCAGCACCAAGGTGGTGACGCTGGATGGATTGAATTATCTTGAATTAGGGCATTTCTTTGACAATCGTGCCATCGTTGCGACACAAAAAAATGGCACCTATTGCTTTGATGAGCAAGGAAATGTGTTGAAACATTGGGACAAAAGTGAGAATATAATGAGGAGACAATTCGTTAATCATTCGTATGTTAAATTCTCCTCTAATCGTCTCATATACTTAGGAGATAAATCGGATGAAGCCATCATCTACGACCAGAATTTCAATGTGGTCAAGAAAATCTCCGATGTGGTTTCTGTAAGTGACTATGAGGACGGTGTGGCAATAGTTGTTACCACCAATGGTTTCTCAAAAACTGCAACAGCACCAAACTCCAATCACTATGTAGATACAAATGGGAATTACATTTTTAAAGAGTTGTCAGATCCTGTCGATCTCCTTAGAACGAGGTTGACTTATTCTCATATTCGTCCTATGCGTGATGGACTGGCAGCCTTTTGTGTTCCGATGGGCGGTTATAAAGAGTCTCTTTGGGGATTCCGTGATTCGAAAGGTAAAGCCGTCATTTTGGCTCAATACAAAGAGGTTCAGGATTTCTGCAATGGATTGGCCGCTGTTTGCACAGATGGGAAGTGGGGCTTTATTGATACAAAAGGCAACATGGTGATTCCACAGCGTTATTCTGTTGAGCCTTCTCAGTTTGACGATTGTGGTATGGCACTGGTTGTGAATCGGGAAGGCAAATACATGTTCATTGACAAGACCGGGAATGTCGTCAGCAAAGAATATGACCGCATCACTCCTTTCTGCAATGGCAGGGCACTCTGTACGATGGACAACGGAACCGACAGTTCTGATGATGACTACACGGTTATGCTGGACAGCGAGTTCAATGTCGTTTCCATCATTTCTGATAAAATGCGAGTGTTCCCCGATAAGACGACTTGCATGCAATTCTATGGAAAGAGCAATTTGGGTGCCGACAACGAGAAGCGTTCCAGATTTGTAAAGGGTGATGAGGGGATGGGCAGTCTTTTTATCCATGATGGTCATTTCTATCTGTATATTGACGGTTGTGGCTATTGCCTTCTTTCCGACACTGGCGACATTGTGATGGCGGGCTTGGCTGGCCCCTTCAGGAATGGCATTGCCCAAGTCTATGATAGTGGACTTCATCCCAAGAATGTGGGCTACGTGAACACAAAGGGTGAGTGGGTCATCAAGTTTGAATTGAGCGAATTTTAATCAACTTATAGTTACACATTATTATTAATAATTAAAAAAATCGAGAACATGAAAAAGATTCTTTTTGTGCTGGCTGCTGCATGCGTGACCGTGGCAGCCCAAGCGAAAATTCTGAGAGTGAGTAACGTGGCAGGCAGTTCGGCTCCCTACACAACGTTTCAAGCAGCGCATGATGCTGCAAGTTCGGGCGACACCATCATGCTGGACGCTTCGACAAAAGCATACGGCGATGAGTATGGTCGTTTTACCATCACCAAGAGCCTTGTGATTTTAGGTCCAGGCTATTGGTTGGTCGAGAATGGTATTGTGGAGGAAGGTGCAGGTGCGGCACAATCCAGTTTGACCATCAAGGCGGATGGAACTGTGGTAAAAGGGATGTGGCTTGGAAGTTGTAACATTCTGGCTTCTAAAGTTGTCATCAACAGATGTAGGATAAGTGGTAGCACTTCTAGTATTACGTTTATGAGTGGCGTTAGCAATTGTATTATCAGTCAGAACATCCTCTCTGGTGGTATTGGTACGACTGGTGGTACAGGTGCATTTTCGACCAATCATCAGATTACCAACAATATCTTCACTGTTTCAACGATGGGGAATGGTTTTAGCCAGATGAAGGACTGTTATATAGCCTACAACACTTTCCGAACAAATGAGTTCCATCTGAACAACGTGTTGAACTCCACCGTTGAATACAATCTTTGGAAAGAATACAAGGAATCTGCCATTGCAAGTTCGGAAGGATGCAGCGTGACCAACAACTATGAGATTGCTGTGGTCAACACACAGGCAACCAATGCTTTCATTGATAAGGATTATTATGATGCGATAGAATATCCTGCTGATGTAAGAGCCACCTATGGTGCTTTTGCCGGTGATAGTCCTTATATTCTTTCGGGCATTCCTTCTGGTCCAATCATTCAAGACCTGATTGTTCCAACCACCGTTGAGAAGGGCAGTACAATGAGTGTAACCGTTAAAGTGGGAGTGGTGAAATGAAAGCGTTAAGAATCTTCACACTAGGTGTGGCGGCTGTCTGTGCCACGATGGCAAGGGCGCAGTCGCCAGAGCGGGTGGAGTATTTCTTGGACACTGACCCCGGCTATGGTCTGGGCAAGGTCGTCAGCAACATCCAAGTGGGCGACAATCAGTTGACCTTCGATGTGAGCGACGTGCCCGATGGTGCGCATGTGCTCTATGTGCGCAGCCAAGATGACCAAGGCGTGTGGTCTGCCACGGTGAGCCGACCGCTCTTCATCGACCGCTTGCAGGACATCGTGTACATGGAATACTTCTTCGATGGCAATGACCCCGGTGTAGGCTTGGCCACCAGCATTGCCCTGCCCGAACAGGACTATAAGGCGCATCTCGACTTCTCCTTTTCGCCCGACATCTCTGCGTTGGAGTTGGGTGAGCATGAGTTGACCGTCCGTGCAAGAGACGCTTTCGACGTGTGGACAGACGTGATGAGCCGTAAGTTTACAATTGTGGAAAGTGGCGATGTGCCCGAACCACCCACTCCTGTTGTGGGCGATTTGGCGCGACTGGAATACTTCTTCGACACAGACCCGGGCTATGGACAGGGGCATCCACTGCTCAATCCCGCAACGGGAAAGAATGTCTATCAGATGTCCTTCAGCGAGGTGGAGGCTGGTGCCCACGTGCTCTATCTTCGTGCACAGGAGAAGAGTGGTGTGTGGTCCTCCACGCTGAGCCGTCCGCTCTATGTGGTGCATCCGTCGAACATTGACGTGGTGGCAATGGAGTATTTCTTCGACGATGCAGACCCCGGCGAAGGCAAGGCTGTGGCTGTCAGTCTGCCGAATGACTTGGCTGAGCCGTTCACGTTCGATGTGGCGACCGAAGGTTTGTCAGCCGGAGAGCATCAGTTCAACCTCCGCGCACAGGATGGCACAGGCAAATGGTCGGTGCTGAACCGCGAACCATTTGAAGTGACCGAGGTGAACGGTATCGTGGCGGTGGCATGGACTTTTCCCCTCAGCGTTGAGGTGTCGGAAGGTGCTTGCCGTCTTGCCTGCCGCGACAATGCCACCCGTGGCAACTGTCAGGTGGAACTCTTCTTGGCATCGGGCATACGACTGGCCTCCTCGGAGTGGCATGCTGACCAATCGCAAATATCTATTCCGCTGTCGATGCCATCGGGTCATGTCATCATCGTGAAAGTGACCGACACAACGAATGGCAGCCATGTGGTGAAACGTCTCGTCATCCGCTGACGACGCATCCTCAACTCCTTCTTGCGAAAGATATGGAAAGGGACACTGCCGCAACCTCAAAACCGACGTCCCCGATGTCGGTCAACCGATGTCCCGGACGCGGTCGACCGATGTCCCGGACATCGGTCGAGAGGCTCTGGAGTGACCTTGGATGGACTTGCGGAAGGGAGTCAGGAGGGAATTATCAACATTTACCAAAACAATGATTCATGGAAACAAAATCTTTTATGAGAAAAGTGCTCTTGGCTTTGTTGCTGCTGATGACGTGCGCATCGGCCACATGGGCACAACAAGAGAAGACTCCCCTTGGGGAAATTGTCTTCAAGTATTTCACCTTTCTGAAAAACGAGAAGTATGCCGAAGCCGCCAGTTTGGTCTCCATCAGAAATACCAAAGGGTTCGGAGAACTTTTGCGGGATTATTGGGGTCCGGAGGTGAAAAAGAGAGGCGGCGTCGTTTCTTTCAAGATTGACAAAGTGGAACATTCTGAGGGAAGTGCAAAAGCAAAGGTGCATTATACCATCGTCTTCAAGAATGGCACAAAAGATAGCGATGTCGTCAATATGCTTAAAACGCAGGGAAAATGGATGATTAGCCCTGTATAAATTCATGTAGAGACGATGGCAAGAAAACTGTTTTTAAGCGCATGCTTACTCATGTGCGCATGCTTTGTATGGGCAGGAAGTGTGAAAGTTCTGAAAACCACGCCAGTTCGTTATGAGAAGAACAATGAAGGAACGGCATTGGTTGTCAATGTGCAACTTCAAATCAGCAATGTGACGAGTTCAGAGTGTTTGTGCATCGTCTTTCTGCATGATGAAGCATGGCCAGCGATGAGCCTTCGCGAACTGGCTGCATTTTGCGAAGAAGAGGCTTACGTGGGTGAAACATCCCTCGCGCCTGTCCGTCAGACCGCCACGAAGAATGTGGAGGTGCGCATCCCGATAGATATGAATTACTTCAGGACATTGAGTAAGGTGGCATATATGCAAGCCTATGTGGTGGACATGGAGGGAAAAGCCATGCTCGCCACTGGCTCTCAGGTGCATTTTCCCTTGTGGGATAAGACACTCGCCGCTCCGCTGGGAGAAAACTTTGTCGATGATATGAAGATGCGAGTGGCTGCGGGAGATGCTGAACGGATTTGTACAAGGTCTTTTTGGCGGTGATGGTAGCGCAGCAGGACGTGGCGAGGGCAGTGTGACGTGTTCCCATTGTCATGGTGGTGGCAGGTGTTACCGTTGCTATGGCAGTTACGAAGAGTCGAAAGGATGTGATGTCTGTCACGGCTCTGGAAAATGTCCTGTTTGCAAAGGCGCGGGATACTATTGATTCAATAGGCTATTGAATTGAACACTTGCGAAACTTGAATAGGCGTGGGTGTGAATAAAGGAACCCCTCGGTTACGCTTATTCGTAACGAGGGGTTTTTCTTATACTACAAGTGTGTTTCATCGTGTCCGACGACCACAATGAACCGCACTTGACAATCGTGAATTCTTCCTATTCGTCCATCAACTTTCTGTAGCGGATGCGTTTGGGTTCTTCCAGTCCCAGACGTTTGGCCTTGTTGGCCTCGTAGTCGGTGTAGGAACCCTCGAAGTAGAACACCTCGCCGTTGCCTTCGAAGGCGAGGATGTGGGTGCAGATGCGGTCGAGGAACCAGCGGTCGTGGCTGATGACGACGGCACAGCCGGCAAAAGCCTCAAGACCCTCCTCCAAGGCACGGAGCGTGTTCACGTCGATGTCGTTGGTCGGCTCGTCGAGCAACAGCACATTGCCCTCCTGCTTCAGGGCGAGAGCCAGTTGCAGACGGTTCCTTTCGCCGCCAGAAAGCACACCGCACTTCTTCTCTTGGTCGGCACCGCTGAAGTTGAACTTGCTCAGATAGGCCCTCACGTTCACATCCCGGCCTCCCATGCGGATAGTCTCGTTGCCGCCGCTCACAGCCTGATAGACCGTCTTGTCCGGGTCGATGTCCTTGTGCTGCTGGTCCACGTAGGCAAGTTTGACTGTTTCGCCCACCTCAAACGAGCCAGCATCGGCCGTGTCGAGACCCATGATGAGACGGAAGAGCGTGGTTTTGCCCACACCATTAGGGCCAATGACCCCCACGATACCGTTAGGCGGCAGGTTGAAGTTAAGGTCGGTATAGAGTACTTTTTCGCCGAAAGACTTCGCCACATGCTGAGCCTCAATAACCTTGTTGCCCAGACGTGGGCCGTTGGGAATGAAGATTTCCAGTTTCTCCTCCTTCTCCTTCTGCTCCTCGTTCAGCATGCGGTCGTAAGAGTTCAGACGCGCCTTTCCCTTCGCCTGTCGTGCCTTCGGAGCCATGCGCACCCATTCCAACTCGCGTTCCAGCGCCTTGCGCCGTTTCGATGCAGTCTTCTCCTCCTGCTCCATGCGTTTGCTCTTCTGTTCCAGCCACGAAGAGTAGTTGCCCTTCCAGGGGATGCCCTCTCCACGGTCGAGTTCGAGAATCCACTCCGACACATCGTCCAGAAAGTAGCGGTCGTGGGTGACAGCAATGACAGTGCCCTCATACTGCTGCAGGTGCTGCTCCAGCCAGTCGATGCTCTCCGCATCGAGGTGGTTGGTCGGCTCGTCGAGCAGCAGCACATCGGGCTTCTGCAGCAAGAGTCGGCACAAAGCCACACGGCGACGCTCGCCGCCCGAAAGGTTCTTGACAGACCAGTCGGCCGGGGGACAGCGCAAGGCATCCATGGCGCGCTCCAGTTTCGAGTCCATGTTCCAGGCATCGGTGGCATCGATAATGTCTTGCAGTTCAGCCTGACGAGTCATGAGTTTCTCCATCTTGTCAGGGTCTTCGTAGTATTCGGGTAAACCGAAGTCCGCATTGATTTTGTCATACTCGGCCAGTGCGTCATACACCTGTTGCACACCCTCCATCACATTCTCCTTCACCGTCTTCTCCTCGTTCAGGGGCGGGTCCTGCGGCAGGTAGCCCACCGAGTAGCCCGGAGCCCACACCACTTGACCCTGATACTGCTGGTCGATGCCCGCAATAATCTTCATCAGAGTCGATTTGCCCGCACCGTTCAGACCCACGATTCCAATCTTGGCACCGTGGAAGAAGGAGAGGTAGATGTTCTTGAGCACTTGCTTCTGATTCTGCTGAATGGTCTTGCTCACTCCGACCATCGAGAAAATCACTTTCTTGTCGTCAACTGTAGGCATAAAGTCTGTTCATTTGTTTAGTTTTTGCAAAGGTACGAAAAATTCCTCCATTCTGCAAAGGAACATGAAAAAATTAAATGACTGTCCGCCGCCGTGTCACTAACCGCTCATTGGGGACACTCCGCAGCCATGCGAGGCTCTCTTCGTTTTTTGCACATTGCTATTGCCATAAGCCTCCAAACCGATGTCCCCGACGTCGGTTGACCGACATCGGGGACATCGGTTGACCGACATCGGGGACGTCGGTTTAGAGGCAGTGGAAGCATCGTAGTGGAGGCTTGGGAAATGCCGATGAGGAGGCTATGACGAAATGGCCTTTGCCAAGCCGTATCAACCTCGGTCTCGCACTCGTCTTATCCCTCAACGAGATGCCTGCCAGAACCGAGAAGAAACGACTGTCAGGAGCGTGAAGACATGGAAGGGCGGTGGAGAAAGATGCGGAAGGGAGTTGATGGAAGGCATTCCAAATGAGCGATTGGGATTAAAAAAAGAAAACATATTTTGCAAGAAAAATGGACAAAACAAGTCTATATTCAAAATTTTTCATGTATTTTTGCCATCGCAATCCGAAGGGAGTACAAAAAGTAACTATTCAGCGAATCGCCCTCGGCGATGGATATTAAGAAACAAAGGTGAGCCATCATCCCAAGCCTTGGGGTGGTTGTCCGAGGGCATAGGCGATATGGTTGTCAAGTGGTCGATATAAGAGACCTAAAGTGACCTTTGTTTGAAAAAAATGTAATTTCCGTGCAGTCTTTTTGGAAAAGTGGTATCTATGTCAATAGAGGCAGTGTGTTTCCGATGGACATAGAAGAACTCATAGAGCGGGGGCTACAAGGTGACGAGACTGCACTTGGAAGCCTGTATAGGGCATATCACCGACAAATGACGGGGATATGCCAACACTTCGTAGGCAATCGACAAATAGCAGAGGAATTGGCACATGATGCGTTTCTTCTGGCCTTTGCCAAGATGAATCAGTTGCATAACCCCAAACGCTTCGAGGCATGGTTGACCAGCATCACGACCAATGTGGCCCGACGATTTGTGCAGCGTCACCATGAGCCAACGATGCTTTCACTTTCCGCTCTGCCAGAAGAAGAACTGCCACAAGAACCCATCCCGTCTGATGACAAACCTCTGCCAACGATGGCCGAACTGATGGCGGCTATAGATGAACTCCCTAATGGTTACGGACAGGTGTTCAAGTTGGCTGTCATCCAAGAAATGTCGCACAAGGAAATAGCCGAAATCCTTGGAATTGCTGCCCACTCGTCATCTTCACAGTTGTCGAGAGCAAAGAGGATGTTGCAGAAGTCACTTGCACAGTATGGGTTGCTATGGCTTCTGCCGCTTCTGTTACCGTTGGGCATCTACCTGTACAAAACGAGAAGGACTATTGAAGCACCAGAACCTGTAGTGACAAAACAAGAACATACTATGCCTGAAACAAAGCATGATGACGAAGGAACTCCTGTGATGGAGCAAGGAACTCCAACCACTCCCATCATGACTCAACAGCAGATAGCCATTGTTCCTGTCACGGTTGTCCCAGCAGATAGTCTTGCTCCTGCTGACACGCTCCATCACATTGTAGAAGAAACAGGACGCACCGACTCAACTGTCATTACACAAGACAAAGAACCACTGCCTGACTTGCGTCCAGGCAAAGGCACTCATATAGCCGACCTGTTCCCCGAAGAGCGGATAGAGGTAGAGAACAAGGGGCAAAAGTGGTCGGTGGATTTAGCATACACTGGTGGCATAGGTGAAAAGAATGCCAACCGTCCGTTTGTCTTCACTGAAACGGAGATGACAGATGTTATAAGTGAAGTTCCATCCATCCGCTCTTTCGACCGATGGAGCGACTATGCCGAGGCATTGCGGAGCGGGACTCTGAATGTTGACTACAAGATGTGTCAAACCTTGCTGAAGATTGCCCAGAACAACGCTGCTCAGCCTGGCTCTGACAAGATGGAACGCAGAACACACCACTACACGCCTGTAACCTTCTCTTTAGCCTTGAAGTACAAACTGAACAGCCGTTTTGGTTTAGAGACAGGCTTGAGTTATAGTTGTCTGAAGTCGGAGTCTGAGATTGGCACAGACGGAAACGCTATCCGTGAGCAACAGACCATTCATTACCTCGGGATACCGTTGAAGGGTACCTATCATCTATATCATGTAAGGCGATGGAGTCTCTACGGAGGTCTTGGCGCGAAGTTGGAGATACCAGTCTATGCACCATTCCGCACCAGTTATTTCGTGGACGGCATGAAAGAACAGGAGGAGAGGTCTGTGTTCCATGCTCCGCTGCAATGGTCGGTCGGTGCTGGTGTGGGCTTGCAGTACAATCTTACGCCGAATGTCGGCTTCTTTGCTGAACCGAGTCTGCAATACTACCTCCCGACGGGTGGCAACGTGGAGACCTATCGCACGGAGCATCCATTTATGTTCTCGTTGCCAATAGGAATCCGCATCACATGGTGATTTCCTTCCCGAAATCGTGCAGTCTTTTCTTGCTTGGTGGTATCTATCCCTATAGAGAAACAAAACAAGAAAAGACTATGCAACAGCGACATCTGAAGCGCAAGCAATATTTCGACGAGTTGGCAAACACGGCCCGCGAGTTCTACTTGGACTATCTGCACCCTTATATCACGCTGACATCAAACTCCCGTGTGTTGGAAATTGGTTGTGGCGAGGGGGGCAATCTGCTTCCTTTTGCAGAAAGGGGGTGTCAGGTGACTGGAATGGACATTTGCCGGGTGCGTATTGACGAGGCAAGGACGTTCTTTGCGGAATGTCGGCGGGAGGGTACGTTCGTCTGCGAGGATTTTCTCCTTTCAGAAGTGCCAAAGACGGAGGATGAACGCTTCGACCTGGTTCTTGTTCACGATGTGATAGAACACATTGCCCCGTCTTGCAAACGGGAGTTTCTTTTTCACATCAAGGATTTTCTGAAGGAGGACGGCTTGGTGTTTTTCGGCTTTCCTGCCTGGCAGAACCCTTTTGGCGGTCATCAGCAAATAAGCGTTGGCCTGGCCTCCAAACTTCCTTTCATTCATTTGTTGCCCAAGTGGCTCTACAGGGTCCTGTTGCAGACAAGCGGAGCGACGGTGGGTAAGGTGGGTGAACTGATGAGCATACGAGCCTCACGCATGACTGTGGAGAACTTTGAACGACTGATTTCCGAGGTGGGTTACACTATTTGTCTGCGCACCCTTTGGTTCATCAACCCTCACTACAAGCAGAAGTTTCACATGACTCCTCGTCGCTTGTGGGCTTTCTTTGCCTGTATTCCATATCTACGCAACTTCTATACTACGTCAGCGTGGTATTTACTTCGTCAAATTCCATGATAAGTAGGTGAACAAAAATAGTTGATATCATGCGGCAAGCCGCATTGTTTTCTTGGACAATAATTTCCGATAATTTCCAATAATTGGTTCCGATAATAATTATCGGATAAAATTATCGTCAATTATTGAAAATTATCGTCCAAAGAAAAACAAGCCGCTTGCGGCGAAAAGAAGAGACATCATTGTATAAAATAATTTTGTGTAGTTACTTAATCAAAAGATGGAAAGAAAATATATGCACAATGGTTTTACGAAAAGGGTGTGGTGCGTTGCCTTTGTTTTCGCACTGGTTTTGGGCTTGAAGGCTCAAAACTCTCTGTTATGTACTGAAGTTTGTGTGGCGAACATCGACCAGACGATTGACTACTCGAATAATTATGGCGGTTGGGTTGAGTTGTATAATCCGACCGCTACAAGTGTATCGTTGGATGGATGGTATATCAGTGATGATGTCATGAACCTGAAAAAGCACAGACTGTCGGGCTATGGTGTGCTAAAGCCCAGATGTTATCGGTGTGTGTTCTTTGACCATCACGCTGCCGATGGTGAATATGGCCCCGATGCGACCAAGCAGGTGAGGTTCAAACTGGACAGAGGGGGTGGCTCGCTGTATCTGTCAAGAGATGGTGAGAGGGTGGATTTGTCTGTTTCTTATCCTGCGTCCGTTCCGCGTTGCAGTTGGGCAAGGGTGAGTTTGGAGGCTGACGAATGGCAGTATTGTGGTGTTCCCACTCCAGAGGGGACTAATGCAGGACATTATGCGCAGGAGTGCCTGCCGATGCCGGTGGTTGACGGTGACTCCAGGTTGTTCTCTTCTGCTTTTGACGTGCATGTGCGGTTTCCTGCTGGCTCGACTCTCCGCTACACGACGGACGGCAGCACTCCGACACTCACAAATGGGAAGACGAGTGGGGACGGGATTTTTTCGGTCTCAAAGACTATGGTGTTGCGTCTGCGGTTGTTCTCTGATGACAAACTTCCGAGCGGTGTGGTCACTCGTACCTATATCTACAAGGATAAAAACTACTATTTGCCTATCGTCGCTGTCACCACAGACCCGCGCAATCTCTATGACGACATGGTGGGTTGCTATGTGGATGGCAAGAATGGTGTGGGGGGGCGTGGCTCAACGGGAAGGTCTAACCTCAACATGGACTGGGAGCGTCCGGTCAACTTTGAGTATCTGACGGCAGACGGCAGGATGGTCATCAATCAGGAGGCGAGATTTGAGGTGGCTGGTGGTTGGAGCCGTCATTTTGAGCCTGCATCGTTCAAACTTACTGCCAAGAAACTGTATGACGGCAACGGCCATTTTCCCCAATCGCCTTTTGCCGCCAAGCCATACTGCGAGTATCAGCAACTGATGGTTCGCAACGGAGGGAACAACAACAGGATGGATGGCGGCTCTCGTATCAAGGATGCCATCACGCAACAGGTGCTGACGACAAGTGGCTTCTATGTGGATGCGCAGGAGTATCAGCCTGTCCATGTCTTCATCAACGGCAGGTATTTGGCCATGATGAATGTTCGCGAGCCAAGCAACCGCTTCCACGGTGCTGCCAACTACGGCTATGACGATGACGCGATGGACTCTTTTGAGTATAGCAGTCATCTCTACCATCAGAAGAGCGGCACACGAGAGGCGTTTGACCGCATGGTGCAACTTTCGTATGATGCCGAGAGTGATGAGGGGTATGAGCGTGTTCGGGAACTTTTAGATACAGATGAATTTGCCCGATATATGGCTACGGTCTGCTATGTGGGTACCAGCGACTGGGTGCTGAACGACAACAACGTGAAGGGCTATCGCTCTCTGGAGAATGGGAGGTTTCACTTCGTGTTCTTCGACATGGACTTGACATGGGGGAACACGGGCAATGTGGAAAACCTTGATGCCAACGACATCGTCTATCTTTACCGCAATCTGAAACAGAATGAGGATTTCCGCAAGCAGTTTGTGGCGGCATACTGCATCCTGCATGGCAGCATATACACCCCGGAGAGATGCAGGCACATTGCTGACAGCATTTGTGGTTTGGTGAGGGATGCTTTGATGCTTGACAATCGCTACACAACAGGCACGTACCGAAAGTTGGAGGAAACGATGTGGGAGAAGAGCCATCGTGGAGCGCGCATCAAATCCCTGATGAACGCGTATGGTCTCTCTGACAGCCTCAATGTGAACTTGTCTGCCAACTGTGCTTGCGCAAGGATTCAGATTGATGGCGTGGATGTGCCTTTCAGCAGGTTTTCTGGTGTGCTGTTTGGAGGAATGACGGTGAGTACAGGTGCTGCAGAGGGCTATCGTTTTGTCGGATGGAGAGACCAGAAGGGAAGATGGTTGAGCCACGAAAAAGAGTGTCAGATAACAAGAGACGGCACATATACAGCAATATATGAACAAATGGCCGATGAACACTTGTCTGCCATCTGTGTCAATGAAGTCTGTGCGGCGAATGACATTTATGTGAATGACTATGGGAAGCGAGCCGACTGGATTGAATTGTATAACCGAGGGTCTGAGCCTGTTGATGTAGCCCAATGGTTCTTTAGCGACGAGGAGGGGAATCCGACAAAATATCAAATCGACACTTCGGGCGAAGTCAGCACCATCATACAGCCAAACGGACATCTGGTTGTATGGTGTGACGGAAAGCCGTCATTAACCCAACTGCACTTGCCTTTCAAACTGAAGAACACTGATGACGGTGTCTTGGTTCTGCAGTCAGCAGACGGGAGGTGGAAAGATTCTATACACTACCACTCCCTTTCGTCGAAAGAAACAATGGGCAGATACCCTGACGGGGGATGCAACTGTTTGACGTTCTACCATCCTACGATTGGGACCTGCAACTTGCGGACTACCTATGACTCCGCAGTAGATGATGTTCAAGATTCTGTCATTTCTCTGAGCCAGTCTGTAGAAATCGAGAGTGTCAACTATTACACTATCAGCGGGATAAGGACTCTTAAACCGCAGAATGGCATTTACATCAAGGTGGTGCGCTACAAGAATGGACTACAAGAAAGTAAAACCTGCATCATGGACAATTGAGATTTTTCACTTTTCACTTCTCGATTGTTCAGCACTTGAGGGCATTGAGGAGTTTGTCCATGGCACTGGCGGCATCGCCTGTCTCTTCGAGCAGGTTGACGAACTTGCTGCCGATGATGGCTCCAGCGGCATGGGATTGGGCGGCTTCGAGGGTTTGTTTGTTGCTGATGCCGAAACCAATCATGCAGGGGTGCTTGAGGTGCATGGCTTGGATGCGCGAGAAGTAGGCTTGCTTTTGGTCGCCGAAGGATTGCTGGGCACCGGTGGTGGAGGCGGAGGAGACCATGTAGATGAAGCCGTCGGTGTGGTCGTCGATGAAGCGGATGCGCTCGTCGCTCGTTTCGGGGGTGATGAGCATGATGATGCGGATGTCGTAGCGGTCGGCAACGGGCTTGTACTCTTCCAGATAGTCTTTGAAGGGAAGGTCGGGGATGATGACTCCGTCGATGCCCACTTCCACGCAGCGTTGGCAGAACTGCTCGAAGCCGAACTGCATGATGGGGTTGAGGTAGCCCATCAAAATCAATGGAAGCCCCCCTCCTGTCCCCCCAAGGGGGGATGATTTGCCATCCGGACAGGGTTCCTTACTTTGGAGAGAAGATGTGCTGTCCGGATGGTTTTCCTCCCCTTTGGGGGAGGTTAGGAGGGGGCTTCTGTCCAGTTCTTCGAGTTGTGAGAAGAGTTTCTTCAGTGTCATGCCGTTGCGGAGGGCTTTGGTGGCAGCGTCTTGGATGACGGGGCCGTCGGCCATGGGGTCGGAGAAGGGGATGCCCACTTCAATCATATCCACGCCTTTCTGTTCGAGGGTGCGGATGGTGTCGGCTGTGCTGTCGAGGGTGGGGTGACCGGCACAGAAGTAGATGGAGAGGATGTTTTCGCGCTTGGTGGCGAAGAGGTGGTTGATTCTGTTCATTGTTTTTAAGAGTTTAGAGTTGTGAGGGTTTAGGGTTGAGAGTCAGGAGGAAGTCTTTGATACGTTCAACATCTTTGAGGGCAGGGGCTGTCTCGAAGCCCGAATTGAGGTCGATGCCGATGAAGTTGGGAGTTGAGCGTTGAGCGTTGAGTGTTTTGATGCGTTCGGCATCGCCGGGTCCTATGCCACCTGTGATGAGGAAAGGTGTGGTGCCTGTGTAATGTTGCAGGATGTCCCAATCAAATTGCTTGCCGCTACCTCCGTAACCTTGGCACTTGGTTTCGAAGAGGAAGTAATCTGCCAACCCTTCATATTGCTGCGTCTTTTGGAGGTCCTCCAGTGAGGCAATCTGAATCATCTTGATGATTTTCACCTCGTTGCTGATGGCTGTTCGAAGGGAAAGGATGAATTCGGGTGTCTCATGCCCATGCAGTTGCACGAGTTGAAAACCGAATGTATGCACACGACTTGCGATGTCCTCTACGGGGGCATTGACGAACACACCGACTCGCTTGCAGTGTTGTGGCAGATAGGTGAGTACTTCACTCACATGACGTGGCGAGCGTGGAAAGAAGATGAATCCCATCCAATCGACTCCTTCGATTGCATCCACTTGTCGGATGTTTTCGGGGTCGCGCATGCCGCAGACTTTGATAATCATGGGTCTTCTGGGGTTAATGGGTAGTTTGAGAGTGTTGGGTGACTTGGGCGATGAAGTCATGGAGGGCTTTTCCTGGGTCAGGGGTCTTCATGAAGGTTTCGCCGATGAGGAAGCCACGGAAGCCTGCCTGACGGAGTTCGCGCACGGTTTGTGGGTTGCTGATGCCGCTTTCGCTCACGAGGAGGTAGTCCTTGGGAAGGAGTGAGGCGAGGCGGTAGGAGTTGGCCACGTCGGTGTGGAAGGTGCCGAGGTTGCGGTTGTTCACACCCACCATGTCGATGCACTCGCCCACATATTCCAGTTCTGGCTCCGTATGCACTTCGAGCAGGGTCTCCAGTTGTAGTTCGTGGGCTTTCTTGGCGAGGGTCTTGCACTCTTCCTTCGTCAGGTCGGCAGCGATGAGCAGCACGGCATCGGCGCCGGCGGCTTTGGCTTGATAGAGTTGATATTCATCCACGATGAAGTCTTTGCGCAAGATGGGGCAGGTGACCGTCGGTCGGGCGATGCGGATGAAGCGCAGGGTGCCGCCGAAGTATTTCTCGTCGGTGAGAATGGAGATGGCGCTGGCACCGTTCTGACAGTAGGAGGCTGGAATCACATCGGGTTTCCCTTCTTCCTTCATCCAACCTTTTGAGGGGCTTTTGCGTTTGAACTCCGCAATGATGCCTGATGCGCTGCCGGCAAGGCTGTCGCGCATGGAGCGATGAGGCAGCGAACCGTCTGACAGCAGGCTCTCCACATTGCTGTATAGTGTAACTGGAGCCACAATCTCCTTCTGTTTGGCCAGTTCGATGCGCTTGTGGGCTACGATTTCTTCGAGAATGTCCATGGGGTGAATGGGGAGTTAGGAGTTGACTTCTACAAACTTCTTGAACACTTGGAGGGCTTTGCCGCTGTCGAGCGATTCGCGAGCCATGGCCACAGAGTCGGCCATCGACATGTTGCGGTCCATGATGCTGATGCCACAGGCGGCATTGGCGATGACCACATTCTTCTGGGCTTCGGTCGAGGTGCCTTCCAGCACGGCATCGAAGATTTTCATGGCATCTTCGGGAGTCTCGCCACCATAGATGTCGCTTTGTTCGATGTATTTCAAACCCAAATCGACGGGCGTAAGCACCTTCTCGAAGTTGTTGGTGCAAATCTTGAAGCCACTGGTCAGCGAAATCTCGTCGTAGCCGTCGTAGGAGGTGATGACACCGAAGTTGTCGCCGATGCGCTGGTGCAGATTGGTGTAGAGGCGCAGTTGCGACTGGTTGGCGGCACCGTGCAGCGAGTTCTTGGGGTGGCAAGGATTGACGAGGGGACCGAGCAGATTGAAGCAAGTAGGGATGGTGAGGGCCTTGCGAGTGGGGCCGACGAACTTCATGCCGTAGGCGAAGAGGGGAGCGTGGAAGTAGCAGATGCCCGTCTCTTCCAAAGAGCGTTTCAGGTGGTCGATGTCGTCGGTGAACTTCACGCCGTGGCCTTGAAGCACATTGCTGGCACCGCTGACAGAGGAAGAACCACCATTGCCGTGTTTGGTCACTTTGTAGCCTGCTCCAGCGATGACGAAGGCCGAGCAGGTGGAGATGTTGAACGTGTTCTTGCCATCGCCGCCTGTGCCCACGATGTCGAGGGTGTTGTACTCCGAGAAATCCAGATACTTGCCCGTTTCGAGCAGTCCCTGGCGGAAGCCGAGGAGTTCATCTACGGTCACGCCGCGTGTCTGCATGGCCATGAGCAGTGCGGCAATCTGCTGCACGTTGTATTGCTCTTTCACGATGTTGAGCATGATTTGATGGGTTTCCTCCTGTGTGAGGGTGTTACCATCGATGAGTTTCAAGAGATATTGTTTCATTGTGTTTAGTGTTTTAACCAATTGTTGATGATTGTTTTTCCGTCTTTTGTCAGTACACTCTCTGGGTGGTACTGGATGCCACGGATGTCGAACTCCTTGTGGCGGAGCGACATGATGTAGCCTTCGTCGCTCACGCTCGTCACTTCGAGACAAGCAGGCAAACCGCTTTCCGCAACCACCCACGAGTGGTAGCGTCCCACCTCGATGCGTTGGGGCAAATCTTCGAAGAGATAGTCGTCCGTGGTGATGGTGGCAGGAGTTGCTACACCGTGATATACTTCGCTCAGATTGGTCAGTGTGCCGCCGAAACTCTCGCCGATGGCCTGATGACCGAGGCACACACCGAGGATGGGTTTCTTGCCAGCGTATGCCTTGATGACATCGAGCAGAAGCCCTGCCTCGCTGGGAATGCCCGGGCCAGGGGAGAGGATGATTTTGTCGAAGACTTCGAGTTGCTCCATCTGGAACTGGTCATTGCGGAAGACCGTCACGTCGGCTCCCAATTCTTTGACGAGATGACTCAGATTGTAGGTGAACGAGTCGTAGTTGTCTATAATTGCTACTTTCATAACTTTTCTGCTATTTCAATCGCTTTTCTTAAAGCACCGAGTTTGTTGTTCACTTCTTGCAGTTCATACTCCACATCGCTCTTCGCCACGATGCCGCCACCGGCTTGGAACCACAGTTCGCTGTTGCGCGAGACGAAGGTGCGGATGGTGATGGCTTGGTTGAGGCTGCCGTCGAAACCGATGCAGCCTACACAGCCTCCGTAGGCACCACGGTTGTGAGGCTCGTATGCGGAGATGAGTTGCATGGCACGAACTTTGGGTGCGCCAGAGAGGGTGCCTGCCGGGAAGGTGTCGATGAAGGTCTTGATGGGGTCGGCTCCCTCATCGAGTGTGCCGCTCACGCGAGAGACGAGGTGGATGACGTGGCTGTAGAACTGCATGTCTTTGTAGAAATCTACCTTCACGTCGTGGCAGTTGCGGGAGAGGTCGTTGCGGGCCAGGTCAACCAGCATGACGTGTTCGGCATTCTCCTTGGGGTCGTTCTTCAGATAGAGGGCATTCTGGCGGTCCTGCTCGGGGTTGCCGGTGCGCTTGGTGGTGCCGGCAATGGGGTCGATGTAGGCACGGAGGGTGGGGGCTCCAGCGGGTAAACCGCTGGACGCAAGGGGAGCGGAGTCGGCGAGTGAACCGCTGGACGCTGGCTCGATGCGGCAGTGGGTTTCGGGTGAGGAGCCAAAGATGCGGAAACCGCCGAAGTCGAGGTAGAAGAGATAGGGGGAAGGGTTGATGCTGCGGAGGGCACGATAGAGTTTGAAGTCATCGCCCTCGAATTGCTGCTTGAAGCGGCGTGAAAGCACGATTTGGAACACGTCGCCACGAAGACAATGCTGGATGCCTCGGCGGATGTTCTCGCGGTGTTCGTCGTCGGTCAGCGTGGAGGTGCAGTCGCCCACGGGGCGGAAACCGTATTGCTGATAGGGGCGGCTGTTCACATCGTGTTCCAGTTGGTCGAGGTCGTCCTCTTCGCCCTCTTGCAAGAGTTCGATAAGGGTCACCTCGTTTTTGAAATGGTCGAAGATGATGTAGTCCTTGTAGAGGATGTAGAGCAGGTCGGGCGCATCGTTTTCGGTCTGCGTCTCGTCCTTCACGTCGATGTGCTCGAAGTAGCGTACGGAGTTGAAGGTGGTGTAGCCATAGAGTCCGCAGTCAGCCTTGTCGGCTCCCTCGATGTGGAAACTCTGGAGGAACTGGTTGATGAGCCGTGCGGTGTCATCGCCATTGCTGATGGGGCATCTCTGCTCCTCGCCATTGGGGAATTGCATCACGCCCACACCGTGAGCCACCGACACGCTGCCGATGGGGTGGAGGCAGATGAAAGAACGGGAGTTTTTGCTGTCGTGATAGTCGGAGCATTCCATCAGCGCGCTTTGCGGATAAGCATCGCGCACTCGCAGATAGACGCTCACTGGTGTGTTAAGGTCGCCCAAAATCTTCTTGGAGGCGGTGTGATAGTTGTATTTCATGTTGTTTGTGTGTGTTGGGTTGTGTGATACTTGTTTTGTGTCGTTTGTTTGTGTGTGGCTATGGGGAGTGTCTGGAATCGTACCCGAGGGGTACGGTGTGCCGTAGTCGAGGGGTACACCATGCCGTACCCGAGGGGTACGCTCCATTTCTGTCTGTTCCTGTTTAGAAATCTTTCACCTCATTTTGATGTTTCAGATATGTGTCTAAGTCCTTGTCACCTCTGCCGCTCACGGTGAGCACCACAACGGTGTCTTTGGTGAACTGGTCCTTCACCTTGGGTAGCAAAGCCAAAGCATGAGCACTCTCGAGGGCGGGGATGATGCCCTCCATGCGTGTCAGTTCGAAGGCGGCACGAAGTGCCTCGTCGTCGTTGGCAGGGAGCACCTGTGCGCGGCCTGTCTCGTAGAGGTTGCAGTGGATGGGGCCTGTGCCGGGATAGTCGAGTCCGGCCGAGATGGAGTAAGGCTCGATGATTTGGCCATCCTCCGTCTGCATCAACTTGATGCGGCTTCCGTGCAAGATGCCGATGGTGCCCACCTGCATGCTGGCTGCCGTCTGGCCGCTGTCGATGCCCAGGCCACCAGCCTCGCCGAGGATAATCTTCACGCGCTCATCGTCGATGTAGTGATAGATGGTGCCGGCGGCGTTGGAGCCTCCACCCACACAAGCCATCAGCACGTCGGGATAGTCGCGGCCAATCTTCTCTTCAAGTTGCCATTTGATTTCCTCCGAGATGACCGACTGGAGCCGTGCCACCATGTCTGGGTAGGGATGCGGACCGACGGTCGAGCCTATGATATAGAATGTGTCGGCAGGATGACAGCACCAGTCGCGGATGGCTTCGTTGGTGGCATCTTTCAGGGTCTTGTTGCCGCTCTCCACAGGCACAACGGTTGCACCCAACATCTTCATGCGCTCCACGTTGACGTGTTGACGCTGCACGTCGAGCGCACCCTGATACACCGTGCAAGGCATGTCCATGAGTGCACAGGCGGTGGCGGTGGCCACACCGTGCTGCCCGGCTCCAGTTTCGGCGATGATGCGCTTCTTGCCCATCTTCTTGGCGAGGAGAATCTGACCGAGCGCGTTGTTGATTTTGTGGGCACCCGTGTGGTTGAGGTCTTCGCGCTTCAGATAGAGTTGGCAGCCGTACTTCTCGCTCATGCGCTTGGCATAGTAGAGTGGGGAAGGGCGACCCACATAGTCCTTCAGCAGGGCGTGGTACTCGCGTTTGAACTCCTCGCTCTCCAGGATGGGGAGGTAGGCTTTCTTCAGGTCCTCCACCGTCTTGTAGAGAATCTCTGGGATGTAGGCTCCACCGAACTGTCCGTAGAAGCCGTTCTCATCTACTTGATAAGTCGTCATGTTTATTGTTGTTTTTATGATTTTATCGTTTGTCTTTTGTCTTATTTTGCGATGAAGCACATTGTTTGGCTGAACTTTTTCTTTGCCTCCCTCCGTAAGGTCTCCCCCTTTGGGGACAGGGGGCAAAAAAAGAGCCTGTCGTAAGTTCGACAGGCTCTTTTTTCTATGCTTTATGTTTGCAACTTTGCATAGGGGCGCAACCATTAGACTTACGATTTTTTGAATCCCAAGTTACGCCACCACCAATATGTGTTGCTGTTTTGTCTCATATCGAGTGCAAAGTAACATATTTCTCTGCAAACTGCCAAATAAAAATGTAAGAAAAATACAAAAATTCCGCAAAAAGTGTTAGCGGTATCAAAAAAAGCACGACTTTTTTTGAAAAAAGTGGTGCTTTTCGACTTTGTTCATTCCTCTTCATCTTCAAAGGGGTTTTCATGCTTCTCTTTGATGAGCCGCAGTTTGCCCTTCTTCCAAGCATAGGTCTGGACCAGCAAATCGTTGAAACTGTAGCGAGTGGTGCTGGTGATGGTCTTGGTCTTGGGGTCCACCTCGGGGTTGAAGATGTCTTTGTATGCTTCCACCTCTTCGAAACACTTGCCTTTGGCGTTCCACACATAAGCCGCATAGGAAGCCTCCACACGCCCGTTGGTGAGGTAGCCGAGGAAAATCTGCAAGTCGGGAATGCCGTCGAAGTTGATGTCCTCTGTGTCGTTCACCCTCTGGATGTCCTTGATGAGTTCAGCCTCCGTCACCCCCACCAGTTCGTGTTCCTGCTCGAAGGCTGGGGCTTTATTGTTGCCGATGAATCCCTTCACGATGACACTGCCGAAACATCCGTCTTCAGTGGGTTGACCCAGTGTGGCCTCGAAACGGAAATCTTTACGATTCTGTGCCTGTGTGCCACAGAAAGCACACAGGCACAGAAAAATGACGAACAATGGTTTCATGCTATTTCACCATCACTTTTTTGCCTTTCACCACGTAGATGCCCTTCTGCAGACCTTGTACAGAGTCGGCCACTTTTACGCCCGAGAGGTTATAGACTTCCACCTGCTCGCCCTGCTTGGCGATGGCATTGATGCTTGTCACCTCGCCTTCGGCAAGATGGTTGGTGGTGAGCAGGGTGGAGTTGCCGCCCGAAAGTTTCACGTAGCAACGGGTGGCGTAGAAGCCGTTGGTGGTGTTATCGACATTGACAAATGCGGCTTCGGCATTGTCCTTGGCCAAGATGCCATAAAGCCCCTGTGCCTCGGTCTGCATTTGTGCGGCAGCCATCGTCACGGTCTCGCCTGTGCCAGCAGCGGTGAAGGTGATGGCAGACTCGCCTTCCTGCACTTCGGCGTTCTCTGCCTGAATCTTCTTGCTGCCACTCTCGCCTGCATAGTGCAGAATGTAGGGTGTGTTGGCCTTGATGCCTTCAGCCTTGCAGTTCTGGAAGTTCAGAACCACTCCTGTTCCATTGTTCTCCACGCCCACCAACTTCTCCAACTTGCAGTCGCTGCCGAAGGTGGCGTTTACCTCGGCCTCGCTCATGGAGATGGGCAGGGAGATGGTGTTCCAACCCTTGAAGACGTAGCGGTTGAGCGTCACGTTCATCTTCTTTCCGGCATACTTCTTGATGTCTGTACCTTTGTAAGTGCTCAGCGTCAGTGTCTGCTGAGCCGATGCGCCGATGCAACTGAGTGCAAAAGCGGCCATGAGTAATAGTTTCTTCATACGCTTAATAATAAATAATGTGTAACAATAGTTTATTTTGGTTGGTTATTTTACCTCTTTGATGAAGCCGTTGCGGTAAGCAAACAGCAGTTTCTTTAAGTTCTCAACCTTGGCAAGAAGCACCTTTCCCTTGTCGGTATCCTTCACATACATGCGCTGTGAACTCAACTCCACGATTTGGGTGGAACTCTTGATGTCGTCGCCGTTCTGAATGGCATCTTCGGCCGAGCGGAAGGGCTGATGCTGAACCAGTTCAAGTCCTCGACTGTGGAAGGTGAGCGTGTAGCCCGCTATGCCTGTTTCGGGCTGATAGGCACGGGAGAAGCCTCCGTCGATGACGAGGAGTTTGCCGTTCGCTTTGATGGGAGTCTCGCCTTTCAGCACCTTCACGGGGGTGTGGCCGTTGATGATGTGGCGATGCTTTCCTTCCACACCAAAGTCGTCGAGAATCATATCGACGGTCTTCTCATCGTTGTTGTATTGATAGTAGTAACCCTTTGTTTCCGTGTGTGTTGCCTTGTCTTTGATGAAGTATCGTTCGAAGGTTGTCATCTTATCCTTGTCGAAGAGGGGAGAGTTCTTTCCGCACCAGAGATACCAGATGTAGTCTTTGGCAAAACTCTTCCTTTCCTTGGGAGTGTCGTTGTTGAAAGCCTCACGGACGATGTGGCCCGTCTTCTTCATCAGTGCCAAACCTTTGTATTTCTTGCCGTCAATGTCCACCTCCTTCAGCGAGCCGTCGGCATTGAGCGGAACGGTGGCATGGTACATCAGGTTGCTGTTGGCAATGGAGTACATGCCGCCATGTGCCAGCAGGCACTGGATGTGGCGTTGCAACTTGTCACTGGTGCGGAAGGAATGTTCCAGTTTGGCCATGAGCGACTCTTCCTCTTCCGAGAGCGCATTGGGGTTCTCCTTGTTGATGGTGGGAAGGAAGGTGTCGAGCATTTCATATTCCTGTCCGTCGATGAAGCAGGTGCCATTGGCAAAGTAGATGTGTTCCAGCATCTTGCGGCCTGACATGTCGAACTCGGGACGGCGGTCGATGATGTGGGCCTCTTCCTTGAACTGTATGATGGTGATGGCCTTGTGCATTTGGGCGATGAGGCGGTTAGTCTTCTTGTCGTGCTGGCTCTCCTTGGTCAGTTCGTTGGCGGCGAACTGCTTGCAGGGGTCGTCCTTGTAGGTCTCCATCGCAAAAGTGGCCAGCGGCAGCAGGTTGATGCCGTAGCCATCTTCGAGGGTGGCGAGATTGCCATAGCGCAGGGAAAGGCGCAGCACGTTGGCGATGCAGGCGCGGTTGCCTGCTGCAGCACCGAACCACTCGATGTCGTGGTTGCCCCACACGATGTCGAAGTGGTGGTAGTTCATCAGCGTGTCCATGATGAGGTGTGCCCCGGGGCCACGGTCGAAGATGTCGCCCAACAGGTGGAGGCGGTCGATGGCGAGCCGCTGGATGAGGTTGCAGATGGACACGATGAAATGGTCGGCACGCTGCGTGTCGATGATGGTCTGCACGATGACGTTGTAGTACTGATGCCGTTTCTCGCCCACACCGCTGTGGCTCTCGTGAAGCAGTTCCTCGATGATGTAGCCAAACTCCTCTGGAAGTTCTTTGCGGATTTTGCTGCGCGTATATTTTGAACTGACCTCACGCAATACCTTGATGAGTTGGTTGAGCGTGATGATGTAGAAGTCCTCCATGTCGGTCTCAGCCGCCTTGATGCGCTGCAACTTGGCTTCGGGATAGTAGATGAGGGTGCATAGTTCCTGCTTCTCCGACTGGCGCAGGGTGGGGCCGAAGATTTCTTCCACTTTCCGCTTCACATAGCCCGATGCATTGCGCAGTACGTGATTGAAAGCCTCGCTCTCGCCGTGTGGGTCGCTGATAAAGTGTTCCGTCGGCTTGGGCAGGTTGAGAATGGCCTCCAGGTTGATGATTTCGCAACTGGCTTCGGCCACATTCGGGTAGTTCTGTGCCAGCAACTGCAAATATCGGAGGTCGTCCTTTATCTCCTCTTCGGTAAATATGTTCTCATTCAGATTTTCCATGGATTGTTTTTTATGTGGGCAAAGATAAGAAATAATTGGGAATTGAAAATTAGGAATAAGGAATTATTTGCTTCACACGATGTTTTTTCTGTTGAAAAATGGCATTTCCTAATCTCTATTTCCCAATTCATAATGAAAAAATGCTTACCTTTGCAGCAGAAAAGTAAAAAATGAAGAAAAATTATGGCTGCACGACTAAGATTCAAGGTTGTAGATGAGGCTTTCAAGCGTGCTCCTGTCTATGTGGAGCAACCGAAAGAACGTCCGAGTGAGTATTTCGGCAAGTATGTATTCAACAAGCAGAAGATGTACAAGTACCTGCCGGCAAAAGTCTATAGCAAGATGTGTGATGTCATTGACAATGGTGCTCCTTTCGACCGCGCCATTGCCGACGCAGTGGCTCAGGGAATCAAGACTTGGGCCATTGAGAATGGCGTGACTCACTATACTCACTGGTTCCAGCCCTTGACCGAAGGTACGGCTCAAAAGCATGATGGTTTTGTGGAGCACGACTGGAAGGGCGGCATGGTAGAGGAGTTTGAGGGAAAACTGCTGGTGCAGCAAGAACCTGACGCTTCTTCCTTCCCCTCAGGAGGCATCCGCTCCACATTTGAGGCTCGTGGCTATTCGGCATGGGATCCGACGTCACCCGTCTTCATCATTGGCGACACGCTGATGATTCCAACCATTTTCATCTCTTATACGGGAGAAGCCCTTGACTACAAAGTGCCTCTGAAAAAAGCACTCCATGCTGTCGATAAGGCTGCTACGGCTGTGGCTCAATACTTCTATCCAGATGTGAAGAAGGTCATCTCCAATCTTGGTTGGGAACAAGAGTATTTTCTTGTTGATGAGTCTTTGTTTGCCGCTCGTCCCGACCTTGTGATGACGGGCCGCACCCTGATGGGACACGACTCTGCCAAAAACCAGCAGATGGATGACCACTATTTTGGTTCCATCCCGCAGCGTGTGGAGGAATTTATGAAAGACATCGAGATTCAGGCTCTCGAGTTGGGCATCCCATGCAAGACTCGCCACAACGAGGTGGCACCGAATCAGTTTGAGTTGGCCCCTATCTTTGAAGAGACGAATTTGGCTGTTGACCACAACATGCTGATGATGTCTATCATGAAGCGTGTGGCTCGTAAGCATGGGTTCCGTTGTCTCTTGCACGAGAAACCTTTCAAGGGAGTGAATGGTTCGGGCAAGCATAACAACTGGTCATTGGCCACCGACACGGGCATCCTGCTACATGCACCGGGAAAGACGGCGATGGACAACCTTCGTTTTGTCACCTTCATTGTGGAAACGCTGAAAGCAGTTTATGACCATAATGGTTTGCTCAAGGCTTCCATCATGAGTGCCACTAACGCTCATCGCCTGGGAGCCAATGAAGCACCTCCTGCCATCATCTCTTCTTTTCTCGGCAAGACGGTTACCGACCTCTTGGAACATGTGGAGAAAGCCGATGACGACAACTTCGCAGTGGCTGGAAAGAAA
The DNA here is from genome assembly GCA_002393555.1 of Prevotellaceae bacterium UBA4359. Taxonomy (GTDB): domain Bacteria; phylum Bacteroidota; class Bacteroidia; order Bacteroidales; family Bacteroidaceae; genus Minthosoma. Next base: position 46,644 of record DGSP01000083.1, on the reverse strand, counting down.
GCCTTCAAACTCGATTTGCCTTCCATCCCGGAGTTGCTGATTGACAATACCGACCGCAACCGCACCTCGCCATTTGCTTTCACGGGTAATCGTTTTGAGTTCCGTGCTGTCGGTAGCGAAGCCAACTGTGCATCAGCCATGTTGTTGCTTAATGCGGCGATGGCAGAGGCATTGATGGACTTCAAGGAGCGCGTCGATGCTCTCATCACAAAAGGCATGGAAAAGGAAACGGCCATTCTGAAGGTGGTGCGGGAAGACATCAAGCACATCAAACCTATCGTTTTCAACGGCAATGGCTATAGCGACGAATGGAAGGCCGAGGCTGCCAAGCGTGGACTTGACTGTGAGACTTCTGCACCCATCGTTTTCGACAACTATCTGAAAGAGTCTTCTGTCAAGATGTTTGAAAAGACTCATGTGATGACACGCTTGGAGTTGGAGGCCCGCAATGAGATTAAGTGGGAAACATACACAAAGAAAATACAGATAGAGTCGCGCATCTTTGGTGACCTTTGTCTCAATCACATCATTCCTGTGGTCACGAAGTATCAGTCCATTCTCATCGACAATGTGCATAAAGTGCAGGACATCTTCCCTGCAGAAAAGGCGCAGAAGATTTCGGGAGAGAACCTTCACCTCATCGAAAAGATTTCTGACCACGAATCCTTCATCATCGAGAATGTGGAGAAGATGGTGGATGCACGGAAGGTGGCCAATCGCATTGAATCTGAGCGTGAAAAGGCCATTGCTTATCATGACACGGTGGCACCTCTTCTGGAGGAGATTCGCTATCATGTCGATAAACTCGAAACCATCGTGGATGACGAGGCTTGGCCACTGCCGAAATATCGGGAGTTGCTCTTTATCCGATGAAGAGCATCGTCCTTAGTCAGAGAGTGTGTGTGAGGCTATCATGAAACAAAGAAAGGCGTGGAAGACCATTGGGTTTTCCACGCCTTTCTTTGATGCTGTATGTTTCTGTAGTTACGGTATTTATAATCCGCGACCGTGGCAATTCTTGTATTTCTTTCCTGAGCCACAAGGGCATGGGTCATTGCGTCCAATCTTCGGTCCATTGTTCACGATGGGTGCAATGGGCTGGCGGGCACGGGTGTCAGTCTGTGCTGCTTGTGCCTGCTGACGTTGAGTTTCAGATGGTTCGTCGAGGTTCTGATGACTCTCGGTCAGGTGCTGGTGGCTTGGTTCCTCCATGCTGGCTGCAGGTGCCTGTTGTACGTCACGTTGCTCAGCAATAGGGATAGAGCAGCGCATGAGGACAGAGATGGTGCCATCGTTGATTTCGTTCACCATGGTGTCGAACAGGTTGACAGACTCCAGTTTGAAGATGAGGAGCGGGTCTTTCTGCTCGTAAGAAGCATTCTGCACCGACTGCTTCAGTTCGTCGAGAGCACGGAGATTCTCTTTCCACGCATCGTCGATGGTGTGGAGCAGGATGGCTTTCTCAAAGGCTACAAGGATGGAGTTGCCCTGAGTCTCGTATGCCTCTTTGAGAGGAATACTGATTTGATAAACGTGGCGGCCATCGGTGATGGGCACAAGAATATTCTCATACATGTGTCCCTTGGTTTCATAAACCTCCTTGATGACAGGGAAGGCTACGGATGCAAGACGTGCGCTGCGCTTCTTGAAGGAATCGATGACGATGTCGAAAGCCTCGTCCTCCAGTTTCTCTCGACTTTCAGCCTCGAACTTCTCCATGTCGAAGGGAATGTCCATGCCAAAGATGCGCAGGAAATCTTCGCGGCAACTTTCGTAGTCACCGTTGCTGAGGATGTGTACCACGCGGTCCCATATCATGTTGCTGATATCCATGCCGATGCGCTCTCCCATGAGGGCGTGGCGGCGGCGCTCATAGATGACCTTACGTTGCTTGTTCATCACGTCGTCATATTCGAGCAGACGCTTTCGGATGCCGAAGTTGTTCTCTTCCACCTTCTTCTGGGCACGTTCGATGCTCTGGTTAATCATCTTGTGCTCAATCATTTCGCCTTCCTCAAAGCCGAGACGGTCCATCACTTTCGAGATGCGGTCGCTGGCAAAGAGGCGCATGAGTTTGTCTTCCAATGACACATAGAAGACCGAAGAGCCTGGGTCTCCCTGACGGCCAGAACGTCCACGCAACTGCCTATCCACTCGGCGGCTCTCATGTCGCTCTGTACCGATGATGGCCAGACCTCCGGCGGCTTTCACCTCGTCGGAGAGTTTGATGTCGGTACCACGACCTGCCATGTTGGTGGCAATGGTGACGGCTCCCAGCATCTTTTCCTCCTTGGTGCCATCGGGGTTGACGACCTCGCCAAGGGTACTCTGACCAGCCTGTGCCACAATGTCGGCCTCCTTCTGGTGGAGTTTGGCGTTGAGCACCTGATGGGGTATCTTGCGCATGGAGAGCATGCGGGAGAGCAACTCGGAAATCTCGACCGATGTGGTGCCGACCAGCACAGGGCGACCACTGTTGCGCATCTTCACAATCTCTTCAATCACAGCGTTGTACTTTTCGCGGTTGGTCTTATACACACGGTCGTTCATGTCGATGCGGGCGATGGGACGGTTGGTGGGAATCTCCACCACATCGAGTTTGTAGATGTCCCAGAACTCGCCAGCCTCCGTGATGGCAGTACCCGTCATGCCTGCCAGTTTGTGGTACATGCGGAAGTAGTTCTGCAAGGTGATGGTGGCGAAGGTCTGAGTGGCGGCCTCCACTTTCACACGCTCCTTGGCTTCTACAGCCTGATGGAGTCCGTCGCTCCAGCGGCGGCCTTCCATGATACGACCTGTTTGTTCATCGACAATCTTCACTTCGCCGTCCATGATGACGTAGTCGTCGTCCTTCACAAACATGGTGTAAGCCTTCAGCAACTGCTGGATGGTGTGTACGCGCTCTGCCTTGAGAGCGTAATCCTGCATGAGGGCATCCTTCTTGGCCAGTTTCTCGTCTTCGCTTTCAAACTTCTCGTTCTCCAGTTCGGCCAACTGAGTGGTGATGTCGGGCAGCACGAAGAACTTGTCGTCTCTCACGATGTTGGCTATCAGTTGGTTACCCTTATCCGTCATTTCCACCGACTTCAACTTCTCATCCACCACGAAGAACAAGGGCTCAATCGCCTCAGGCATTCGGCGGTTGTTGTTCTCCATGTAGATTTCCTCCGTCTGCAAGAGTCCCGTCTTAATGCCAGGTTGAGAGAGATATTTGATGAGTGCATTGTTCTTCGGAAGACCTTTGTAGGCACGGAAGAGCGACAGGAAACCTGCAGTCACGTCGTCCTTGTTGTCCGACTCGATGAGTTTCTTGGCCTCGCTGAGATAGTTCTGGGCCAAACGACGCTGTGCCTCAACAAGTTGTTCCACAATGGGGCAGTACTCCTCAAACATCTGCACATCGCCCTTCGGGATGGGGCCAGAGATGATGAGCGGGGTACGGGCATCGTCAATCAGCACGGAATCGACCTCATCGACAATGGCATAGTTGTGGATGCGCTGCACGAGGTCTTTCGGTGCCATCGCCATGTTGTCGCGCAGATAGTCGAAGCCGAACTCGTTGTTGGTTCCGAAAGTGATGTCGGCCTGATAAGCCTTGCGACGAGCCTCAGAGTTGGGTTGGTGCTTGTCGATGCAATCGACGCTGAGTCCGTGGAACATATAGAGCGGACCCATCCACTCGGAGTCACGCTTGGCCAGATAGTCGTTGACGGTGACCACGTGGACACCATTGCGCGAAAGGGCGTTGAGGAACACAGGCAAAGTCGCCACAAGGGTTTTACCTTCACCCGTTGCCATCTCGGCAATCTTGCCTTGATGCAACACGATGCCACCAAACAACTGCACGTTGTAGTGAATCATGTTCCATGTCATCTCGTTGCCGCCGGCCACCCAGTGGTTGTGCCAGATGGCCTTGTCGCCCTCAATATCGACAAAGTCGTGTTCGATGGAGAGGTCGCGGTCGAAGTCGGTGGCAGTCACGATGATGTCGCCATTCTCCGCTTCAGCAAAACGGCGGGCCGTGTCTTTCACGATGGCATATACCGTAGGAAGCACCTCGGTCAGTCCTTCCTCGAAGAGGTCAAGCACTTCCGTTTCCTTCTTGTCGATAGCCTCAAAGATAGGTTGACGCTTGTCTATTTCAGTCTCTTGAATCTTGTTCTTCAGTTCTGCAATCTCGTTGCGCTTTTCCTTTACTTTATCTTGCAGTTGCGCCTTAATCTCATCCACTTTGGCACGCAGTTCGTCGTTGCTGAGTTTCTGAATCTCAGGTTCCACAGCAAGAATCTGTTCCACGATGGGGCGAATTTCCTTGATGTCGCGGGCAGCCTTGTTGCCAAACAATGTGCTGAGCAGTTTATTTAATGAAAATCCCATATATGTGTGTTGTTTTGTTTCTTTTGGTTGGTTGTTTTTTTTAGTTTCTATAGTTTTTCTAGCCCTTCTAGCCTTTCTAGTATATCTAGCCCTTCTAGAATATCTAGCCCTTCTAGAATATCCAGAAAGTCCAGTTCTTCCAGCATCTCCATTCTTCAGAAGAGGGGGGCAGTGGAGCAGGCATTCGGCGCTCTGATGCGGATGTGGTGTGCCACAGTGGGAGCGATGCAATCCACCGTGACGGGGGTGGCCACTTTTTCGGGTTTGATGGTGTAGCCAAAGAAGATGAGCGGGAACTCAAAGAACGAGTCGCGTTGCAGTTTTTTGGTGGCACGGTCTTCGTTCACGAGGTTCCATCCGGGCGACACTTGCACGATGATGTCGCCCGAGCATTTGGGGTTGAACCCATTGCGGATGGTGCTGATGCCCGGTGTCCATGCTCCTTGCGTGATGCGGTGGGAGGTGAAGACATCCCTCACACCGCTGAACTGGAAGAGGAAATCCTCGCAATGTTCCAGCACTTCGGCCAGTTTCAGTTGCTTCTTCTCCAGCAGTTTATGGTTGAGATAGAGTTGGTTGCCGAAATAACTTTCCACATACCGTTCGTTGCCATACATGGCACAGAGGTACATGTTGAGCAGTGTGGCGCAGCGGTTGATGTTGAAATCGCCCGTGGGGATGCGATACTGGGTCAGTTCGTCGGCATTTTCCACTTCGTCATATCCAGTCGAAGTGATGAATATCAGCGTTTTGTCCAGACCCACCAACTGGTCGATGCGCTTGAGCAGGGTGGCCAGTTCGTCGTCCAGACGTTTGTAGGTGTCTTGCAGTTCTGTTGTTGTGGTGCTGGTGGCGTAGTCGGCATGGAAGTCGCCTGCATAGTAGCACACGGCCAGAAAGTCCGTCACCTCATCCACTCCTGCCTGCCCATTCTCCAAGCAGCAGCGGGCCGCCTTCGTCACCTCCTCGTTCACCAGGCCGGAACTCTTGAACTGGCGGAAGCGGCTTCCGCCAGTGAAGCGATGGGCGAACGGCTTTTGTGTGGTGGTCAGATAATAGTTGTAGGCTCCAACAGCATCATTCACAGGCTTCCACGTCAGTGAGGAGAGTCGGTCGGCAAGGCCACCCGTGCCCAGATAGCGGAACCACGCAGGAGTCTCCCCATAGTAAGTGGTGCCTGCCCAGTGGCCGTTCTGGTTGTCAATCCACATGGCCCAGTCGGCAGCATGACCAGCCGCCAGCACAGCCGCTTCGCGGTAGGGGGCCACGCTATAGACCAATGCCTTCCCCCTGGTGGCCGCCTTCAGTTCGTCGCCGATGGTGCTCACCAGCAAGTTCTTGGGCGAAGACCCCTCCATGGTCTCCACTCCCTTGCAGGAACGGTCATCCACACAGTAGTTGGTGTGCAACTCCGTGCGGTTCATCCATTCCTCGCCGATGATGCCGTGGTTGTAAGGCACAGTGCCCGTCACAATCGAGGCGATGGCCGAGGCGCGGTCGATGGGGGAGTGCTGATACTGCACGTTCGAATAGACCTGCCCCCGCTCCAGCAGCAGTTTGAAGCCCCCGTCGCCATAGAGCGGCATGAAAGCATTGAGATAGTCCGAACGCAGTTGGTCAATCGTGATGCCCACAACCAATCGAGGCACAGAACCTGTCTGTGCCATCGCGCCAGCCATTGCAATGGAGGCAAAAAAAGTGGTAAGCATCTGTCTTTTCATCTCAATGCAGTTATGCGGTCATTCGGTGTAACTATTCAGCGAAAGAACTCCAACTTTGTTTTTTCTGAAACTAATTTGAATAATTAAAATAATTTAGTTCACTAATTTCTATAATTATTAAAATTTGTGAATAAAATTATTCTAATTATGGTAATTTGTTTCTTAAAATCATCGCCGAGGGCGATTCGCTGAATTGTTACCATTCGGTTGTTTATTGTTAATTATTAATTGTTATTTGTTAATTGTTAATTGCCCACCTGCCATGATAGGCAAAGTGAGCCTGAGCCATTGCCCTGACCAGCAAGACAAGCACCAGCAGATACATGGCAGGATGGAACGATTGCGGACATGTCAGCATGACCACAATGAAACCAGCCGTGACTGCCAGATTGACGTAGGAGAGCACGTTTCGCCTGCCAGTCTTCTGGCTGAAAACGAGCCATGCGGCATAGACGAGGGGCAGGGGATTGAAGAGTATCACCAGCCAGTTGCTATCCACCGCCGGATGCGACGAGAAGAAGAACAGGAAGCCCACCAGCAGGCCTGCCAATCCTTGCAGCCCGTGCAACACCACGTCCCACCAAAGGCTGTATCGCCCCCTTCTCCATTCCTGCGCAAACAGCAGCACCGCACCCATCAGCACCAGCGCGAAGAGCGTGATGGGCGAAGTGAGGGCAGAAGCCTCCTTCCTCACCAGCGTCTCAGGAATCACCATCCTCGTTTCTGTGATGTAAGGCACCTTGCTGCCGTCCTCTCGCACAATGCAGGCCTCGTCGGCCTCGCCGCTGAAGAAGTCAGGCAGGAACATCTGGATGCGGCGGTCGGCCTGCTCGTCAATCTCCGCGCCCAAAATCAGGTCGATGCCAAAAGCCACCCAAGGGTCGTTCTTCAGACACTCGTGCAGCATCTGCCGAATCGTCTGTTCCGACACCCTGCGGCCATACACCACCTTGCCCTCCACAGCCTTCTCCACCATATCGCGCGCGCGTTCCGTACAATTATCATACAACCACACATAGCGGTATTCCTGATTCTCCGGCCTCGCATTCTCCGCCAGCAGAAACAGCAAACGGTTAGCCTCCACCTGCGAGAGGTTCAGCACCTGTTCCTTCACCCCGTTGCCCATGTAGCCGTAGCGGGCCACCAGATAGTCAAAAGGCTCGTCCTGCAGCAGATAGTCCGTCTGTCCGAGCAGGAACTTGAACACGAAATCGTTGGCCGACCCGTCAAAGCACCCATAGTTGAACACCACATCCGCGCCCCGTGTAAAATCCTTCACCCTCAGTGCCGTGTGTCCAAACTTCGCATAGAGGTCAGAGCCAGGAGTGCAGGTCAGCACCGACACCTCCACCGAATCCAGCCTCGCATCCAACATCCCTTCGGGAGCCACCGCAGCAGTAGAATCCTGGGCCTGAGCCGCCAGACAAACCATAGCAGTCAGCACCCATAAACAAATATTTCGTAAAAAAGAAGTCATAAAACGGTGCAAAGTTACGATTAAGTGCGCATAATACAAAATGAAAAGTCCTTTTTTTCATTTTTATTGCCGAATGGGGAGGACGGAAGACGAGAGAAGGGCGCAAATGAATGAGGGGAACGGACACCTGCGGCATGACACAGCGCCATTGGGGCCACCGCCATTGTAACACTTGTAACACTCCCACTGTTACAAATGTAACACTGGCACTGTTACAAGTGTAACACTGAGTGTGCAGCAATGGCCACATTGGGCCTCTCGTTTTTGTGGGAAAAACGGTTCATGCGGTTGTGCGGTTCATGCGGTTATGCGGTTGTTCATTGTTCATTATTCATTGTTAATTGTTCATTGCTCATTTGTCGTGCCGACCGGTTAGAGTTTGAAGGTGGCCTTGATGAGGAAAGTGCGGCCACACAATCCATAGTTGTAGGAATAGGTGTTGATGCCGTCGAAGACGGTGTAGGCGTAGTTGCGCTGATTCAGCAGATTGTCGAGTTCCAGACGGAGGACGAGACGCTTGAGTTTGTATTGAACCGAGGCGTTGAAAAGTGACATGTGCTTGTATTGTGCCCCCTCCTGACCTCCCCCAAGAGGGGAGGCAATTTGTCGGCGCACATGGTCATAATTCATGGAGAGGTCGAGGGCGGCGATGGGGAAGAAGTGTAGGACACCGCTATGGGTGAGGGAGGTCACGGTGTTGCTTTTTTCCGAATAGCGGGAACGTGACCAACTGTAGCGGATGTCGTAGCGCAGTTCCAGCCATTGGAAAGGCGATATGGAGGCGTTGCCGTGAAGGTTGTAGTTGTTGGAGCGAATCTTGATGATGTCAGCAGCCTCTTCCGAAGAGGAAATCGCCTGCTCGCTATTGCCAAAGCCATAAGAGGCATCTGCACCCAGTTTGGCAAAGAGCGATGGGATGTTCTTCGTGGTGGAGATGGAAAAGTTGCTGGAGCGTGAATGGGTGTCGCGTAGCAGAGCGTTACTGCTGATGTCGATGCCGCTGACGCTCTGCGAATAGAGCGTGTTGCGCTTGCCCTCGCTGTGGCTGGCAGCGAGGCTTAGCGTAAAGTACTGCATGGGCAGTTGCCACTTCCATTCGCCCGATGTGTGCCACGTGTTCGACTCGCCAATGATGCCCGACGAGGTGCGCACCGTGCGGTAATCCACCTGCATTGGTTCCGTCAGCAGCGTCATCATGTCGCCTATTGAGGTCGTGTAGCCCGTCGAGAACTGCAGTTTGCTGTTGGCCGAGAAGGTGTAGTGGATGCTCACCGATGGATTGAGCACAGGCTTCGTGTAATTCAGTTTGTTGTAATACAACCCCTTCAGTGCGGCTCCCAGTCCTGCACTGAGGTAGAAGCGGCGGTTGCGCGAATGTATCTCAAAGCCCGGATTCAGGGTTGGAGTGAATGCCCAGCCACGTACCTCATTTACGTCGCCAGTTGCCTCGCGGCAGGTTCTTACATCATCATATTGGGCATCAAGTGCAACAGGAAGCCTCAGTCGGAAGACCCTGCCGATGGGGATGGTGAAGGACGAATGGACATTCATCGCAAGCGTTGAAGATTGTGCCGTCTGGACATAGCCATTGCCGCCTTGATTGAAGTTCAGCCTCAATGTCGGTGTTCGCTTGAACGATATGGGCACACTGACATATCGGAGGGTGCCTTTAGGGGTTCTGTCCGACCAATAAAAACTGTTTTCTAATCCAAACGATGACGTGCGTCGGTGTTGCCCAATCTCTTTTCCATTCGCCACCACATTGCCTTCATTCTGCTCAAACTTTCCTTTCAGCACAAACGTCTCAGCCAGATACACACGGTCAGCATTCTTCAGATAATTCACCGTCAGTTTGGGCTGATGCACCTTCGTGAGCGGAGAGGTCTCTTCGCTCACGGTCACGTAATTGCCATCCCCTGCCAGATATGTGCTGCTCTGGCTGATGTCGTGCGTGGCTCGGTGGTAACTGTAGTCGGCGTTCACCTTCACGGTCGTGACCGAATCGAGTTTATAAATGCCGTTGAGCGTCGCCATGCCGTTGCGCTGGTAGAGGTATTCGCCCTGCGGAGGCGCACCGCCATCGAATCCGCCAAACAGGCTCGTGGCAGGTGTCGTCACGTTCGAGCCGCCGAAGTGGTCATGCATGTCGGCTCTGGCAAAGTCCTTGTAGTTGCCGCCCTTCAACGAACAGATGGTCTGGAACTTGTCGGTGAACATCATGCCCGTCACGCCCAACAATCCCTGCCAGCGGTCATGCCCCTCCCCCGTAGAGGAGGTTGGGAGGGATGGGGAGGTTGGGAGGGGGCTTATTCCCACCTCTTCCTGTCCGAACGGCTTGAACTTCGCCTTCTTCGCCAACTTGATGTTCATCGACACCTCGTTGCTCGGCACATCCTTCTCCACCCGTCGGCTGTGGTGGTTGCGCACAATCTCCACCTGCGTCACATAGTCTGCCGGGATGTTCCGCGTAGCCAGATTGTACTTGCCGCCCAACAGGTCCATCCCTTCGATGTTGAACTGTGAGATAGGCTTGCCCATGTAACTGATGGCACCGCTTTTCGCCACATCGACTCCCGGCAACCGCTTCAATCCGTCCTCCAGTGTCACGTCGCCCTTGCCGAGAAACGATGCGAGGTGATGCGTCAGCGTGTCGCCCCTCTGCCGCAGCAGGTCGGGCTTCACCGTCACCTCCTTCAGGCTGATGCTTTTAGGAGTGAGAACCATGTCCACCTTCTTCACCTTCTCTTTCAGCGACAACCTTTCCGACTCCTTCTCATAACTGATGTGGTTGAACTGTAGCATCACCTCCCCGCTTGGCGCATTCTTGACCTCCAGCGTATATTCACCCTTCGCGTTGCTGCTGCTGAACGCCAGTGTCTTGCTGCCGCTCATCAGTTTCACAATCACGTCACTCACAGGCTTGTTCTGCAGGTCAATCACCCGCCCTGTCACCTTCACCTGTGCCGATGCCGACGCAGCCAGCATCACATATAATAAAATGTGTAGGAGTCGCTTCATAGTTTTTTATATAAATTGCCAAGAATTGACCATGAATTCTTCATAAATTATATCGCTTTGAATTGAGTTTGAAATTATTTTTGTACTTTTGCACACAGAAATTATTAAACGTATGAGTTATGACATTCTTAAATCAGTTTCACAAGGAGGCGACGGAGCGCAAGATGCGGAAAATAGCCGAATCGCAGCAATCGCCGATGAACTCCGCCGACTTTGCCAACTACATGAAGCACAATCTGGAACTGGCCAAGCAGATGTAACCTCTTTTGAATGGGAGCAACGTATGGCCGAACAGATGGCCAAGGTTGGTGGCTACTGGATTCCGATGATGCACGTGTTTGACCTTGGCGTTCCCGGTCCCAGCGGCAATGAGAATGACACCTATGTGGCCGATGATGCCATCTACAAAGTAAATAACCTGATGAACAGCGGAGGCATTGTGGCTTTGCTTGAAAAGGTTTTGATGCACAATGTCCTCTTCCCCGACACAGCCTATCAGTTTCATGGTTTTTCGGGTTTTGAAGGTCGTACAGTACAGCCTGTTTTCAAGCAGGTTCGTGTTGCAAACGCCACCCCTGCCACTCAGATTATGATTGACACCTACATGGCTGCTCTTGGGTTTGTGAAGCAAGACGATGAAGGATGGTTTGCCAACGGTCAGTATGTTGTCTGGGACGTTGTTCCCCGTAATGTGCTTATAGATGGTGATGGAGACATCTTTGTGGTTGACGCAGAAATCAAGCGCATCTAACCCCATCCTTCCGCTCCCCTTCGAGTGGACTTTTTGTTTCTCTATGTATCGTAGTTGCATCATTTCTTTTCCAGGGGTTGATACACATGTGCCTTCGTCAGCAGCGGATGACCGCCATTGGCGAGTATGAGTTGCTGACCGTTATGGTTGAGGACGAACACATCCGTGAGGCTTCCCTGGAGGTTAGGCACATAGTATGTGGGATTCTTTGCATACAGACGGTTGCCATAAATCTCATTCTTATGCTTCAACAGTTTGGCGTACTTCATCCTGTGTACATCAGGGTTTTGCTCTGGTGCAGTGATGGGCGATGTCTCACGTCTCAACACCGCAAGGCTGAACGTGTGCGCCTTACTCTCAGCCTTAACAATTAGCCCCGGCAAACCACGCAAACGCCACGGCCCTGCCGACGATGGAACCTCCTCGGTGTAATAAACTTGCCACTCCACGCCTCGGAATGTTGCCGTGGCTTGCTGACAGAGATAGCCGCTTATGGTGATGGTGTCCTCCGATAGTGTCCATATTATGTCAGGTGTTGGCTCATAGCCCTCATACTCGTGTGGAAAAATGAACTCGCGTATGGTGGTTTGTCCATTAGGTAGGCCAACCCATATCGTCGGCATGTGCATAAGAGCCTCTTGGAACCCTGCTGCCACATCAGTCTTTGAAGCCTCGTCAGTAAACGGATAGGCAGAGAACGGCATCGACTTCGTCACCCTCCGTCCTACCTGCACCACGACCTGCATCCTGTCCGTGACGGGTGTCCCCTCCGCGTCCTGCGTCCTGCACTCGTAGTCGTACACCGCCACGAACTGCTCCGTGTCGATTGCTTCCTGTGCCGATGCCGTCGCCGCCAGTGCTATATATAATATAATGTATAAGAGTCGTTTCATATCAAGTCTTATTCTAATTCAAGGGGCTTATACACATGGCTCTTCTGTAGAATCATCATGTGGGAATTCATACCGACGTAGAATGTAGTGCCATTCAGGTTAATTTCTCCCACGTCGTCGGCACCAGCAGGGACATAGTAGGTCGGTTCCTTCACATAGCGGGGATTGCCCAGCGTCTTCTTCTTGAACGCCATCAGTTTCTTGCGGCTCAGTTTCTGGTACTCAGGATTGCCAATCATATTGATGTCGCGCACCTCGTTCTTTGTTTCATAGAGCGTGAAGCAGTGAATTCCCTCGCTGTCTTCGGCTTTGATAATCAGTCCCGGAAGTCCGCGCAGTTTCCACGGCCCAGCCGACGAGGGCATTTCCTCAGTGTACCACGCCGTCCACTGCTTGCCGTAGAGTTTGCCCGTGGCCCGATGGCAGGGCAGTCCGCTGATGGTCAGCGTGTCCTCCGTCAGCGTCCAGTCCACCTTGGCCATTGGCTCATGGGTCTCGTAGCGATAGGGATAAATGGGTTCGACGGCTACGACCGACGACTTTTCCACGTCGGTCAGCACGTTCTGGAAGTGCATGGAGAACGCATCCAACATTTCCTGACTTGCCCGTCCGTCCTTGTTGTAGGAAAGTACGGTGGTGCAATACGTGGCACGGGTGCCCACCAACAGAGCCAACCGCAGCGAGTCCGTGACGTTCCGCCCCTCGTCGTCCTGCGTCTGAATGGTGTAATTGTAGAATGCCACAAACTGAGTTGAGTCAATCTTCTCGGCCCGTGCTGCTATCGTCAGCACCAAGGCCATCATGGTCACTAAAATCTTCTTCATGTTGATAAATGTTTTATGGGGTTACTTCAATTCCAACGGCTGGTACTTATTCACTTTCTTGGGGATAATCATGTCGGTGGAAACGACTGAGATTTTATCTTCGGCAGGAGGCTCCGGCCCGCCAGCCCACATCTCGATGATGTTCAGGTGGTCGTAGGTGCCGTCGGGGATGTAGTAGCGTGGATTCTGCACGTACTGCTTCGAGCAGAAGGTCTTGTTGCGGCGGGTTATGAACTTGTTGCGCTCCATCGTCGTGTAGCCGTTCTTGCCCATATAGCCCATCTTGGCCGTCTGCTGCATCAGCCCTGCGAAGTCGAAACGGAAAATGCCGTCCTTGTCTTCAGCCTTCAGAATCATGCCGGGCAGTCCGCGTAACTTCCACGGGCCGTAGGGTGCCGACACTTCCTCCGAGTACCATACCGTCCATGTCCTGCCGCCATATTTGCCAACGGCTTTCTGGCAGAGGTAGCCGCCCACTGTCAGCGTATCGTCCGTCAGTTCCCATTGGAAGTCGGGCATCGGCTCCGTGTAGAAGTAGCGGTTGGGTGTAATCTTGTCGAACACACTCACTTCGCCCTCGGGATAACCCATGTAGAGGACGAACAGATTATACTTCCTCGCCACCCACTCGCCCAACTGATAGCCCTTGTTCATACCTTCACCAAAGTTTTCCATCATTGTGCGGTTATACTCCTTGCACATCGCCGTGTGGTTGCCTACCACCACGGCCAGCCGCACAGAGTCCGTCACTGCGTCACCTTCCCTGTCCGTCGTGTTTGTCATGAAGTCATAGGCCACCACGAACTGTGCTTGGTCTATACTGTCGTTCTGTGCCCGTGCTGCTATCGTCAGCACCAAGGCCATCATGGTCACTAAAATCTTTTTCATGCTGCTTTTTATTTCTGTTCTAAAGGTTGATATTGTCGGGGATTAGATATTATGACAACTCCGGCGACACTCCTTACATTATCGCCAGCAGAGTTAAAACTGTTCTCCACATAGCCGAAGGCCGTCATTGGGTCTGGAGCATAGTAGGTGGGATTCTTTACATAACGACTATTGCCCAGTATATTTTTCTTATATGCAAGAAATGCAGATGCTTTCATCTTCTGATAATCTACACGCTGACCTGCAAATTTGCCATGACCATCAGGCACAAACCAAGTGACATACTCGGTAAAGACCATCGGCTGTTCCTCTTTTAGTAATCCGCAAAGCGTAAAAGTGTGTATGCCTTTGGTATCGGTGGCTTTCGTTATGAGACCGGGCAGCCCTCCTAACTTCCACGGCCCGATGCTGGAAGGAACTTCTTCTGCATAGAAGGCGTTCCATGTCAGGCCATGATATTCTGTCGTGGCCGACTGACAAGCATAGCCGCAGATGCTGTCTTGCGCATCCGTCAGTTCCCACTTCTGCTTTTCCAGAACCTCGTCTGTCTGGTAACGGTATGGGTAAAGCATCTCATGTGTTGTTATCCGGCCTTCGGGATAGTTCATGAAGACTGTACTCATGTGCATCTGGGCAGCCTGATAGCCGTCTGCTATACGAGAGCCTCCTTTCTTCTGTCTTTCATACTCTTCGTAAGTGATGCCGTCTGACATTTGCACGGCAATAAGCATAGAGTCTGTTACTGATAGCCCATCTACATCTAAAGTTTTGTACTCATAGCGGTAGATTGCCGCTAACTTCGACACGCCGATTGTGTCTCTTTGTGCCTGCGCTGCTATCGTCAGCACCAAGGTCATTGTTGTCATTAAAATCTTTTTCATTACTCTTTATAATGTCAGTTATTTGAGGCAAAGTTAATCCAAACTTTTAGATAAGAGCAGGTGCAAATGTCTGAAAAAAGAAGGCTTAACGAAAAGTTTAACTTCTTTTGTTAGATATTTGAGATGCTTTATTAGATATTAAGTTTTCGTGTCGGCACTTCCGTTTCAATGGTTGATATACATGTGCATCTGTTGGGGTACATCTTTTTTCTGAAACCTTTCACCAAAAGGGAAGAAGTTACCCTCATGGTTTTTTGTTTCGTCGTCAAAGTTAGTCGGTCTTGACAAGGTTGCGGAAAAGAAATGTGTGAAAAAATCGAGAGTGTCTAATTTTTAGACACTTTTGTGTCCATATTTTGGACACTCTTGGTTGGGTTATGGGGAAAGACGGCCTCTGTGTTCCGGGAAAAAGTGGCTTTCGTGTAACATGAGCAGGAAAAGATGTATCAAAGCGGGTGGGCTGGAACGGGCTTTTTTGCCTACTTTTGCATCGATTTACAATCGGCAACTGACCTATGAAGAAGTCAATTTCTATTTTACTACTGTGTGCGCCGCTCGCTCTGATGGCACAGAATCCTGTCATTCGCCATCAGTTTGCGGCCGACCCAACGGCTCGGGTTTTTAACAATAAGGTGTATGTCTATCCTTCGCACGACATTCCTGCTCCTGAAGGACAGCGGCAGGACTGGTTCTGCATGGAGGACTATCATGTCTATTCGTCGGAAAACCTGACCGAATGGGAAGACCATGGAGTGATTGTCACTCAAAACAGGGTGCCGTGGGTGAAGCCAGACTCCTATGCGATGTGGGCACCCGACTGTGTGTGCAAAGGGAACAGGTATTTTTTCTTTTTTCCTGCTGCACCTAAGGAGGGCAGAGGGTTTGCGGTGGGTGTGGCTACAGCCGACAAGCCTGAGGGACCGTTCACTTGCGAACCAGAACCCATCGAGGGCGTGGTGGGCATCGACCCCTGTGTGCTCATTGACGATGACGGCCAGAGTTTTCTCTACTGGTCGGGCATGGGCATTCGGGGGGCACGTCTCGCCGCGAACATGAAGGAACTGGAGGGTGACGCTCTGCAGATGGAGGGTCTGCCTGAAGGTTTCAAGGAGGGACCTTTCGCTTTCAAGCGTGGCGGATGGTACTATCTCACGTTTCCCTGGGTGAGAAAGGAAGGGGGAACGGAGACATTGGCTTATGCGATGTCGAAGAATCCGCTGGGGCCTTGGGATTTCAAGGGCATCATCATGGCGGAGCATGCGAATGGATGCTGGACGAACCACCACAGCATCATCGAGTATAAGGGTATGTGGTATTTGTTTTATCACCACAATGACTACTCGCCCAGCATGGACAAATGTCGTTCGGTGTGCATAGACCGTCTCAATTTTCGCGCTGATGGCACCATTGAGGAGGTGAGGCCAACCCTGAGAGGAGTGGGCGTGAACAGGGCTACGGATCGCCTCGAAGTGGATAGGTACAGCAAGGCGAGCGAGGATGTGACGATTGCACTTCACGACACGCTCAACACGTTTAAAGGATGGTATTCCACGCTTCCATCGAAGGGCAGTTTTCTTTGTTATAACGATGTGGATTTCAGTGGAGTGGGGGATGCTTATTTAACGGCTCATGTAAAAGCAGATGCCAACACAGAATTGTACATTCGTGAGAAGGATGTGAGGGGGAAAGTCTTGGCAAAAATCAAGATTGTATGCATCGGTGAGGGGCAGTATCGCCGCGACCAACGTGGACAATGGCTCCGCGTGACGGCTCCGCTTCTGTATGTGCCTCAGGGGGTGACAGACCTCTGTATCACTTGCGAGGGCGAAGGGGCCAGCATTGATTGGATTCAGGTGAAAAACCGTCCAACCTACTTCCGTCCTGCGGATGCTCAGCCTTCAACGCCCGATGCTGACGGTTTCATCCGTCGATGGACGGTGTTGGAACCGATTGACAAGCCTAACCGCAGCAACACGGTCTTTACCGACACTTATTTGCGTGAACATTTCAACAAGGAATATTTTTCGCAGCAGTTCACGCTGTTGCCGAGGGATGGACAGAAGGTGAAGGCCGGCAAGCAGTCGCTCACTTGGCATGCGCTGGAAAGCACGGCTTACAACGTGAAGTTGTTCCGTTTTGCCGAAGAGCGGCAGAAGCAGGTGTATGGTGTGCTCTTCTGGGTGGTGACCACGATTGACTGTCCAGAGGAGATGCGGAATGTACGTTTGGCGGTCGGTTCCAACTCGGCTTCGATGTGGTGGCTCAATGGGGAGGAAGCCCTCTTGCTGTCGGGCGACCGCCGCATGGTGAAGGACGATGGCATGTCGCCACGTCTCTCGCTGAAGAAAGGGCGTAACGTCTTGCGTGGTGCCATCATCAACGGACCGGGCATGAGCGATTTCTGTGTGCGTCTGCTTGACGAGAAGGGGAACCCTGTGACCAACTACACAATCATCAACAACAAATAAGCATATAGACACATGAAACATCTACGCAACATATTGGCAGTCAGCACACTGATGATGGCTGCAACCACTTCGGCTCAAATCGGTCAACCTTACATTCATGACCCTTCCACGTTGGCTGAATGTGATGGCAAATACTATACGTTCGGAACGGGAAGCGGAGGCTTGATTTCGGAGGACGGATGGAGTTGGAAGGGTGGTGCCGTGCGTCCGGGCGGAGGTGCAGCACCTGATGTGCTGAAGATTGGCGACCGCTATCTCGTCATCTATGGCGCCACAGGCGGTGGATTGGGTGGTGGACACAATGGACGTATCCTGACGATGTGGAACAAGACGCTCGACCCCAACTCGCCTGCCTTCAACTATACGGAGCCGGTGGAAGTGGCGGCATCTGATGGATTGGAGGACAACGACGCCATTGACCCAGGCTTGCTGCTCGACCCGACCACAGGACGCTTGTGGGTGAGTTATGGCACTTATTTCGGCAATATCCGTCTCATCGAACTTGACCCGAATACAGGCGAGCGCATGAAGGGAAACGAACCCATCGACATCGCCATCGACTGTGAGGCGACGGATTTGATTTACCGCGATGGCTGGTACTACTTGCTTGGCACTCACGGCACTTGCTGCGATGGAGTGAACTCGACCTATAACATCGTGGTGGGACGGTCGCGCAAGGTGACTGGCCCTTATATAGATAATGTGGGTCGCGATATGTTTCACGGTGGCGGCAAGATGGTCATCGCTGCTGGCGACCGTGTGTGCGGCCCCGGCCATTTCGGACGCACCATCATCGACGAAGGTGTGGAGGTGATGTCGTGTCACTATGAGGCCGACTTCGATTGGAATGGTCGTAGCGTGTTGGGTATTCGTCCGCTGCTCTGGAGGAATGGATGGCCTGTGGCTGGCGACCGCTTCAAGGGTGGCACTTTCGAGATTGAGTCGGAACGCCGAGGTTATGCTCTGGAACTGGCGGTTGACTTCGTGCGTATGGCTCAGGAGCGTGAACGTTTCTGGGATATGGACTTGACGAAACCTGTCACTCCCATCCCCAGTCAGACATTGGCTGAAGTGGTCGGCACATGGCCCTCGGGCAACATCAACGTGCGCATTGGCGACTATATGTTCCGTCCGCATCAGCGTTGGACCATCACGCCTGTGCCAGAAGCAGGGGGGTATCTGAGCAACCCTTATTTCAAAATCGTTATTGAGGGTACTGACCGCACATTGGCTGCTACGAAAGATTTGGAACTGACCACCGTGCCATCATTTACGGGTGCGCCCGAACAACTTTGGCGTATCGAACAACTGACCGATGGAACCTTCCGTATCATGCCCAAACAGATTCCAGGACAGGAGGGCACGAACACTCGCTATGTACTCTACTCGGCTGGTGACAGCACACCCACGTTGGCTGAATATGATTTTGGCAGCGACAACTCGAAATGGAACTTCCGCGCTCATTAAAGTGCGGAAGTTTCTTTTTTCCTGTTTTTATTATTCTTTCCTTTCAATTTTTTCTTTCTTTTCCCTGTTTTTCTCGGCGAAAGGTGCTGAAAGCGGCTGGTAGGAGAAAAAAATGGGGGACTTCCTTTCTCGTTTGGGAAAGTTTGTCTAACTTTGCCGTGTTATTCTACTAACTTGCTAATTTATGGAACAGATTTTTGCTTACATCATCCAATTGGGAGCATCGGTCATGATGCCGATTCTCTTCACTATCATTGGCTTGTGCATCGGCATGAAGTTTGGGAAGTCGCTGAAGAGCGGCCTTTATGTGGGTGTCGGCTTTGTGGGACTGGGCATCGTGACAGCCTTGCTGACTACTAATTTCAACACGCCGCTGGACAGCATCTCGAAGATTTTTAACCTCGACCTGAAGGTGTTCGACATGGGGTGGCCTGCTGCCGCTGCCGTGGCTTACAACACGGCTGTGGGGGCGTTGATTATCCCCATCTGTCTGGGCATCAACTTTTTGCTGCTCGTGACGAAGTGTACGCGCACGGTGAACATCGACTTGTGGAACTATTGGCACTTTGCCTTCATCGGGGCGGTGGCTTATTTCGTGATGGACCAGAGCCTGCTCTGGGGTTATTTCGCTGCCATCTCGTGCTATATCGTCACGCTGGTAATGGCTGACCTGACTGCTGACCGCTTCCAGGGCTACTATGAAAACATGGAGGGCATTTCCATCCCTCAACCGTTTTGTCAGAGTTTTACGCCTTTTGCCATGGCTATCAACTGGCTGCTTGACCGCATTCCGGGCTTCTCAAAACTGGATATCGATGCTGAGGGGCTGAAGAAAAAGTTTGGTGTGCTGGGCGAGCCGATTGTGCTGGGTGTCATTGTGGGAGCACTGATTGGTGCTGCTGCCCACTTTGGTGATTTTCTGGACTTGGAGGCTTATCGGCTGAAACTGGAGGCTGCTCTGCAGGAGAAGAATCCGCAGGGGGTGGTGAGCATGACGGATGTGTGGGTGAAGTACATCTTGAAAGATATCCTTTTCCTGGGTGTGACCATGGGAGCGGTGATGGAACTCATACCGCGCATCACGCGTCTGTTCATCGATGGCTTGATGCCTATCTCTGAAAAGACTCAGGAAGTGGTCAAGAAGAAGTTCAAGGGTAAGAAAATCTACATTGGCATGTCGCCCGCACTGGTGATTGGTCATCCGACCACGCTGGTGGTTTCACTGCTGCTCATTCCTGTCACGCTGGTGCTGGCCATTGCTTTGTCGAAAGCGGGCAACCAGTTCCTTCCACTGGCTTCGCTGGCCGGCATGTTCTATGTCTTTGTCATGGTGCTGCCTTTCACGAAGGGCAACGTGGTGAAGACTTTCATTGTCGGCCTTGTGGCTGTCACCATTGGTCTCTACTTTGTCACCGATATGGCTCCGGCTTTCACGCTGGCGGCCAACACGGTGTTTGAGGCTACGCAGGACAAGGCAGCCCAGATTCCTGAAGGTTTCCAGGCTGGGGCCATGGACTTTGCCTCTTCGCTTTTTGGTTATGCCATCTATGCTTGTGTGAAATATCTGGAGTGGATTGGCATGGGTGCGCTGACTCTCGTCACGGTGGCCATGATGGTGTGGAACCGCATGCGCATCGTGAAGGAAGAAAAGGCATGAGTGAAAAATATAGAAAGAAATTGGAATAATTAGAATAATTTTATCCAGAAATGGAAAAATGACACGACAGGAATATAAGGATATATATGATGTTGTGGGTGCTGCCATGGAGGTTCATGCAACTCTGGGACGTGGAATGGCTGAGGCCATTTATCAAGAAGCACTATTTGTTGAAATGGGAAAGCGAGGCATGAGGGCGGAGCGTTATCTTTATTGTGATGTGGATGATGACTTCGTTTTGCTTACTCAAAATAATTATAAAAATTACATTTCTGAATAAAATTATTCTAATTATTCCAATTTCTTTTATAGTATCAATAACTAATCATCTAAATGAAATGAAGAAAATTTTCTTATTAGCAGCATTGGCTGCATCGCTGACGGTTTCGGCTCAGCAGAATGTATCGTTCCAAATTGCTTGTCATCCTGACGATGTGAAGCACTATGACACCAAGACGCTTCGCGACCGCTTCGTGATGGAGAAGGTGATGGCTCCCGATGAAATTAACTTGACGTATTCGATGTATGACCGCTTCATCTTCGGCGGTGCCATGCCTGTCAGCAAGGAACTCAAACTGGAGGCTTTCCCCGAACTTCGTGCTCCTTATTTCCTCCACAACCGCGAGTTGGGCATCATCAACTGCGGCCTGGGCGAAGGTGTTGTCACGGTTGATGGCACAGAGTATAAACTTGGTCCCAAGGAGGCTCTCTATGTGGGTCGCGGCAACCTCGGGAAGGACAAGAAGGGGAATGGCATTGAGTCGAACCAGAATGTGACGTTCCGTTCGGTTGACCCTGCCAAGCCGGCTAAGTTCTATCTGAACTCTGCCACTGCCCATCAGCATTACAAGACTCAGTGGATTACGCTCGACGGTCGCAAGAATGGTAACGTGCAGAGCCGCAAGGCTACCATCATCGGCACGAAAGAGAAGCCTCTTGGCACTTTGGCTGAGTCGAACCAACGCACCATCTACCAACTCATTGTGAACACGGCTCTCGAAGAGGGACCCTGCCAACTTCAGATGGGTCTGACACAGTTGCAGGAGGGCAGTGTGTGGAACACCATGCCGCCTCACACTCATGGTCGCCGCATCGAGGCATATTACTACTTCAACCTGCCTGAGGGACAGACCATCAGCCACATCATGGGTGAACCACAGGAGAGCCGTGTCGTTTGGCTCCACAATGAGCAGGCCATCATGTCGCCCGAATGGTCCATCCACGCTGCCTCTGCCACTTACTACTACACCTTCATCTGGGGCATGGCAGGCGAGAACCTCGACTACAACGACAAGGATGTCATCAAGGTGAGCGACATCCAGTAATTGTATGTATCGAATAGAGATAATGCACAAAAGGAATCGGAGTTGACGACCATCAACTCCGATTCTTCTTGTTTCTATTTCTTCAACATCTTTACTTGCTCTCCAGCGTATTCATCAGTCCTTCGCAAGCGTCTTCCAGTATTTCAATCACATTCTCAAATCCCTGCTCGCCGCCATAGTACGGGTCTGGTACATGGTCAATCACGTGCGTCTGGCAATAGTCTGTCATACGCACAATTTTTGTTTCTGCCTCTATCGAGGGAGCCAACCGATGCAACTTGTCCCAATTGCTGTCATCCATGCTCACGATGAGGTCGAACAGGTCGAAATCGGTTTCTTTGATGGGACGCGAAATGTGGGTCAGCAGATACCCGTGCCGTTGGGCGTGAAACTTCATCCGAGGGTCAGCCCCTTCGCCTTCATGATAACGAATCAGTCCTGCCGAATCAATCTCATACTCTTTCTCCAATCCTCTCTCCTTCACCAACTTCCGCATCACGGCCTCGGCCATGGGTGAACGGCAGATGTTGCCCAAACAAATGAATAGTATCTTCTTCATGCTCTTTTCAGTGTAGCCATTCGATTGAAAAAAAATCCTGTGGGGTTGAGGCTCACAGGATTTTGTTGGTGTTTTGGTCGGGGAAGACCACCTTGGGCTGGAAGGTCTTGGCTTCCTCGTAGTCCATGAGGGCATAGGACATGATGATGACAATGTCGCCTACTTGGACCTTTCGGGCGGCGGCTCCGTTCAGACAGATGCAGCCACTGCCGCGTTCGCCCTTGATGACGTAGGTGTCGAAACGTTCGCCGTTGTTGTTGTTGACGATATAGACGCGCTCGCCAGCAATGATGCCCACAGCATCCATCAAGTCCTCATCGATGGTGATGCTGCCCATGTAGTTGAGGTTCGCCTCCGTCACCTTCACGCAATGCAACTTCGATTTCAGTACTTCAATCTGCATGACGTTCAGTTATTTATAATTGATGTTGTCGATGAGTCGGATGGGGGTGTCACCGCAGAAGACGGTGATACAGCCCTGGATGTGTTCGGCTGCGTCCCATGAGTTGACACTTTCGAGGGTTAAGGCATTCACGATGTCATAGTATTGCACTTCAAGCCCCTTCACCGCATTGATTTCGCTGATGGCATATTGCTTGGTCTCTTCCACCGTGTGAGTCTTGCTGTATTCCACACTGGCTTTCAGAGCCTTATAGATGTTGGGGGCGATGGCACGTTCATTCTCTTTCAGAAGTGTGTTGCGGCTGGAGAGAGCGAGGCCATCCTTTTCGCGCACAATGGGGCAAGGACAGATTTCGAGACGTTTAGCCCATTCGGCATCTTTTGCCACATAGTCGGCCACCATCGCCTTGATGACAGCAATCTGCTGAAAGTCTTTCTCTCCGAAATAAGCACGGTCAGGCTCCACGAACATGAAGAGTTTGCTCACAATCTGGCAAACACCGTTGAAGTGGCCCGGACGGAATGCACCTTCCATCACCGTGTCGGTGGGAGGGTAAGAAAACGAGCGGGTGTCGGGTTCGGGATAAACTTCCTCCACCGATGGGGCAAATACGTAGGTGGCACCAATGCTTTCAAGCAGTTGGCAATCAGCATCGAGTGTACGCGGATATGCTTGCAGGTCTTTCTTGTCGTTGAATTGAGTGGGATTGACAAACACGCTCACGACGGTGGCATCGTTCTCTTTCACGCTGCGGCTCACGAGCGATGCGTGGCCGGCATGGAGCGCACCCATAGTTGGCACCAAGCCAACCGTCTTGTTATCACTTCTCAGGGCAGAAACCTTGGCCTTGAGTTCCTTTACTGAATTGATGATTTCCATTGCTTTTGTTTTGAAGACTTTAAGGTCTTTTTTCAAATGTGGGTGCAAAGGTAAGCATTTTTATTGAAACAAGAAAACTAAAAGAGAAAAACTAAAAG
>DGSP01000083.1:19573-22871 GCA_002393555.1 Prevotellaceae bacterium UBA4359 | reverse complement strand
CTTTTAGTTTTTCTCTTTTAGTTTTTTAGAGCGGGTAGTTCTCAAAGTCGTAAAGAACCGTAGAGAGGTAACGTTCGCCAGTGTCGGGC
Source organism: Prevotellaceae bacterium UBA4359 (assembly GCA_002393555.1). Taxonomy (GTDB): domain Bacteria; phylum Bacteroidota; class Bacteroidia; order Bacteroidales; family Bacteroidaceae; genus Minthosoma. Next base: position 22,782 of record DGSP01000083.1, on the reverse strand, counting down.
AGAAGTGCCACGATGACTTTCCCCTTGTTGGCTGGGTCTTTAGCGATTTGGGTGGCAGCGTAAGCAGAAGCACCCGATGAGATGCCGACGAGCAAGCCTTCGCTGGCGGCAATCTTGCGGCTGGTCAGGATGGCTGCATCGTTGGGAACCTTGAAGATTTCATCCACAGCGTTGCGGTCGAAGGTCTTGGGAATGAAACCGGCACCAATACCCTGAATCTTGTGAGCACCGGGGGCTTCACCGCTGAGCACGGCAGAAGTCTCAGGCTCAACAGCCACAATCTTCACGTTGGGGTTGAGTTCCTTCAGTCGTTTGCCAATACCGCTCACCGTACCGCCTGTGCCGACACCTGCCACGAAGATGTCAATCTTCCCATCAGTGTCGCGCCAGATTTCCTCTGCTGTGGTGGCATAGTGGATGGCAGGGTTGGCAGGATTCTCAAACTGCTGCAGGATGATAGAACCGGGCGTGTTGTCGCGCAGTTCTTCAGCCTTGGCGATGGCACCCTTCATGCCAGCCGAGCCGGGCGTGAGCACCACGGTGGCACCGTAAGCCTTCACGAGGTTGCGACGCTCGATGCTCATCGTCTCAGGCATCGTGAGGATGAGTTTGTAGCCCTTCACGGCACTGACGAAGGCCAGACCCACGCCTGTGTTGCCCGATGTAGGCTCGATGATGGTGGCACCGGGTTTGATGACACCGCGCTTCTCGGCATCCTCAATCATGGCGAGGGCGATGCGGTCTTTCACCGAGCCGGCAGGGTTGAAGTATTCCAGTTTGGCAATGATGTTGGTGTTGAGTTGCTCCCTCTGTGAGTAAGCATTGAGTTGAAGGAGTGGGGTGTTGCCCACGAGTTCCGTGAGTTGTTTTGCAATTTTAGCCATAGTTGTATGAAGTTTTTTGTTGTTGATTTCTTTTGCAAAGGTACAAATAATCTATCTATGTGTAAAATGTTTTGAGGGAAAAGGGCGACAAAATACCGCGTTTATGGTAGGCTGCCGCCCTTTCTATACCATCTTTGTAGGGCAACACTCCATGTGGAGAGAGTCGCCCAGCGCGCATGGACTGGTTACGGGATTTGGTTGAATGCCTGGTCGAGGTCGGCAATGATGTCGTCGATGTGTTCCACGCCGACAGAGAGGCGCACCGTGGTGGGAGTGATGTGTTGTGCCGCCAGTTCTTCAGGCGAAAGTTGTGAGTGTGTTGTGGTGTAGGGGTGGATGACGAGCGACTTCACGTCGGCCACGTTGGCCAGCAGCGAGAAAATCTGCAGCGAGTCGATGAACTTCCACGTGTCCTCCTGAGTGCCCTTAATCTCGAAGGTGAAGATGCTGCCACCGCCCTGGGGGAAGTACTTCTTGTAGAGTTCGTGGTCGGGATGAGAGGGCAGGAGAGGGTGGCTGACGCTCTTCACTTTGGGGTGCTGATTCAGATACTCCACCACCTTCTTTGCGTTGTAACTGTGACGCTCGATGCGCAGGGGGAGCGACTCCACGCCTTGCAGGAGAATCCATGCGTTGAAGGGGGAGATGGTGGCACCTGTGTCGCGCAGGATGACGGCGCGGATGCGAGTGACGAAGGCTGCAGCACCGGCCACGTCGGCAAACACGGCTCCGTGATAGGATGGGTCGGGTTTGGCGATGGTGGGATACTTGTCGGCATTGGCTTTCCAGTCAAACTTGCCGCCATCCACGATGACACCGCCGAGGCTGCTGCCGTGGCCGCCGATGAATTTGGTGGCAGAGTGTACCACGATGTCGGCACCGTGTTCCAATGGGCGGAAGATGATGGGAGCGAAAGTGTTATCGACAATCACCACGATGTTGTGCTTGTGGGCGATTTCACTGATGGCATCCAGATTCGTCACGTCGCTGTTGGGGTTGCCGAAAGTCTCCACATACACGGCTTTCGTGTTCGGGCGGATGGCAGCCTCCAGTGCCTTGAGGTCGTTCACGTTCACGATGGTGTTCTCGATGCCCTGTGTGGAGAGCGTGTGAGTGATGAGGTTGTAGGAGCCGCCATACAGGTTGTCGGCTGCCACGATGTGGTCGCCATTCTGAGCAATGTTCTGCAAGGCATAGGTGACAGCGGCTGCACCCGATGCCACGGCCAGACCAGCCACACCGCCCTCGAGGGCAGCCACACGGTCCTCAAACACGCTTTGGGTCGAGTTGGTCAGACGGCCATAGATGTTGCCAGCATCGCGCAGACCGAAGCGGTCGGCTGCATGCTGAGAGTTGTGGAACACGTAGGAAGTGGTCTGATAGATAGGCACTGCGCGTGAATCGGTTGCAGGGTCGGCTGTTTCTTGCCCCACATGCAGGGCGAGAGTCTCAATGTGAAGTTTCTTTGCCATAGTCGTATTTGCTTTTTAGAGTGAATAATATGTCGTTGTTTTTTGTTTTGACGATGCAAAGGTACGGCACATGGAAAATCTCTCCAAGAGGAACATTGATTAAAAGAAAACTTTTCTGTAAAACGTTTTTGCAACAGAAAAACTGTATGGCCAAAGGTGGCCATACAGTTCTTCTTGTTGGTGATAGGTGGAGATGCGTCTTTGCTATTGCGTCACTTTGTCGAACGAGAGCGTCGTCTCCTCCGCCGACAGCAACAGTTTTTGGCTGCTGACAGACTTGACGGTTATTTCGCTTTCGGCGAAGGCTTCAGCCATCTCGTTCAAATCTTCCTTCATGCTTCCAGCCAGTTCTTTCTCAATCATGTTGTTTATTAAGGTAATAACCAGTTTCTTTGTTGCGGGGTCAGATTCTATCGAATCTTCAAATTTACTGGTTGGCAGCAGAATGACCTTGCACTGGTCCTTCTCAAGGTTCAGGTTGGTCAGCGTGTTGTCCTTGCGCAGAAAGGTACCCGGCATGGAGCAGCGGATATCCATCGTGCCTACTTTGGCCTCAGTCACACTCATGTCAAATCGAATCTCAATCTTGTTGCCATCGAAAACGAAGAAGAAGTCGGCCTCTAAGTCTTCCTTTCCATCGAGTTTGAGTATTTTTCTCGTTGTGGAGTCGGCCTTCCATGTGCCGTCGATGCTCTGTGCTGCAACTCCCATGGTCAGTGTCAGCAACAGGGCGAGTGTCAAAAGTTTCTTGATTGTCATAAGTCTCTAAAGTTTTTAGGGTTAATGATACATTATTTATTATTTATTTGACTCAAGTTTCGGATGTTTTTTTCAACAACGAATCAAGCGAATA
>DGSP01000083.1:0-19509 GCA_002393555.1 Prevotellaceae bacterium UBA4359 | reverse complement strand
CCATGCGGCGAGAAGATGTATTTTCCTAATGCCGCAAGCGGCAACGAATGGAATCGAATGGCTACACTCAGCATTCGTTTTTATTCGTTGCACCTTTAGGTGCATTGTGCATTGTATAAATTCGTCATATTCGAAATATTCGTTGTTGAAAAGAGCATCCGAAACTTTAATGATTCAATTTAAGTTTCGCAAGTGTTCAACTTGTTCGGTTATGTGGCTCAATACTTTTCTTCAATGCGCCGCTTAAATTCCGCCTCCAGAAATTGTTCCAGATAGTAACTGATTTTGATGCACCCAGAAGGGGGCGAGAACTGTGCGCCACCCGAACTGATGCTGCCACCTTCCAGTTCGCATTTGAAATCCCACGATGGGGGACCGCCTGTGATTTCTGGCACATCGGGAATGTGCGGGCGGCTGTAGAAGCCCAGTGCTTGATAGAGTTTTTCTGCTTCAATCTGCTGCCGCAACGTGTCCAGCACAGCCTCGTCCAGTTCCACCCTCAGCCGGCCCACCTCTCTTTTGATGCGCCCCCATTCCGGGCCGTAGAGTATAGGCTTGCCCGTGGCTGAATCCCTCTTCACTTCGTAATAGACAGGGTCAGGGCGCGAGGAGCCGTACTCGGTGTAGAGAAAATAGTTGATTTTTCCCTTCGGCATGTTGCTCACCTCGGCCTTGTGGCGCATGGTGAATATACTGTTGCAGAACTTTGTCACAGCCTCATAGCGCGGACGTGTGAGGTGTTCCTCCTCGTCCAGCAGTGTCAGTAGCATGCCGATGTCGCCCAACTTATACTTTTTCACTTCCTTCGGCGTGAGGCTCCCACACATCTCTCTCATCCAGGCGTTCTGCTCGTAGGCATCCTCAATATTCTTCGTCGTGCGCTGGTAGTCAGCCTCCGGCATCGAATAGGCTTGCATGCAGAAGTCGAAACACTTATTGCCATCCTTCAGCAACCTGAAGACGGGGTTTCGGTCGGGGTTATTCTTCAGTTCAATCAGCCGAAGAATGTCCTGTTTGCGCTTTTCCTTGTCGGGGTTGGGCGAACTGTTGGCCAGCAATGGGGAGGCCGACACCAGCCAGACCAGCCCCATGGTGAAAGTCTTGTTGAGAAATTTCCACATATAGGTTTGGAGTTTGATGGGTTGCAAATCTACACAAAAAACCTGATACATGAACTTTTCTGACACAAAAAAATGTTTTTTTCGCCTATTTTCTGTACTTGTTCGCTCTCTATCGCCTATTTCGCAAATAGGATGTCCTATTTCCTGCTTTAACGCCAGTTCGGTATAAGAGAAGTTTTAATGATGAGCCGTGCACCACCAAAGTCCCGAAGGGACTTTGGTGGTACATTCGCGGATAGACCAAGAACCGATGAAAACAAATAAAAGCCTTTTCTTCGTCCGCCGAAGGCGTAATTCTTCCATCGGACTCACGTTGCTTTCTCTTTCTTCGTTAGAGCAATCCGCTGGATGGGTTCGTACTCAGTTTTGTGTGCCTTCAGCAGTACTTGAGTACTCCAACGTAAGTACTGGAGTACTTTAACGGCAGTATTGGAGTACTTTCGAGGAAGTACTGGAGTATTTGCGAAGGAGTGCAGAACTAATGATGAATAGGGAATAATGTACTGAAAAACAAGTAATTCAGTACTGACTCACATGGACTGTGATATTGACTCACATGGACCGAGGTGTTGACTCACAAAAACGGTGGCGGATGTTGTGTCAGAGGTGAGGTGGAAAGGCTTCAGGATTTGAGGGTGAAGTGGTAGCGGAGACCTTGGCCTTCGGCGGAGTGGACCGTGATGGTGCCGCCGTGCAGTTGGATGGCGTTTTTCACGATGGCCAGTCCGAGTCCTGTGCCGCCCAGCGAGCGGCTGCGCCCACGGTCGATGCGGTAGAAGCGTTCGAAGATGCGTGACAGGTGTTCGGGAGGGATGCCTTGGCCATTGTCGGAGAGGGTGAAATGCCAGTGTTGGCGCACTTTCTCGGCCGAGATTTCGATGGTGGTGCCGTGGCCGGCATAGTTGATGGCGTTGTCGATGAGGTTGCGGAAGATGCTATAGATGAGCGAGTAGTTGCCCATGATGTTGATGTGTTCGGGCAGATAGTTACAGAGGGTCATCTGCTTGGCCTTCAGTGCATGCTCGGTCTCGAGGGCTATTTCGCCGACGATGTGGGAGACGTCAGTGCGCTCGAAGTTGAATCCGCTGGCGGCATAGTCCATGCGGTTGAGTGTGGAGATGTCTTGCAGCAGGGAGGTGAGCCGTTGGGCTTGGGCATGGGCGCGCTCGATGAAGAGGGTTTTGGTTTCGGTGCTCATGGTGGGGTTGTTGAGGATGGTTTCGGTGTAGCCCAAGATGCTGGCTACGGGTGTCTTCAGTTCGTGGGAGATGTTTTGGGTGAGTTCGCGGCGCATGAGGGTTTGTTTTTCTGTCTGCTCGCGGTTGATGCGCTCGTCCATGCGCTGGGCGTAGCGATGGAGCAGCCAGGCCAGCCCCAGCATGACGACCAGGGAGAAGATGAGCAGGTGCCAGTCGCTGGACTCTTCGAAGGGTTCGAGGTAGAGGCGGTCGTAGTCTTCGAAAAGGATGAAAATGATGGCATAGATGAAGAAGATGACCATCACGCTGAGGAACATGTTTCGTCCTTCGGAGAGTTTCTTGTGGAGTTTCATGTGGGGGTGGGGTTATTCTTCGAACAGGTAGCCGTAGCCAGGGCGACTGACGATGTGGGCGGCATAGGTGCCTAACTTCTTGCGCAGGCGTGTGATGTTGACATCGACGGTGCGGTCGGTCACAATCACATCGCTGGGCCACACGCGGCTCATCACTTCTTGGCGCGAGAAGACTCTGCCGCGATGGGCGAGGAAGAGGCTGAGAAGTTCAAACTCTGTTTTGGTCAGGGTGACAGGCTCTCCGTCCATGCTGACGGTTTTGTTGGTCTGATTCATGGCCAGTCCTTGGTAGGCAAGGGGTTCGGCTGTGGTGGCAGAACGGCTGAGCACGGCCTTCACTCGTGCCTGCACTTCCTTGATGGAAAAAGGCTTGGCTATGTAGTCGTCGGCTCCGAGGTCGAAACCTGTGAGTAGGTCGGCCTCGGAGTCGCGTGCGGTGAGGAAGATGATGGGCAGGTGGGCTGTGCGAGGTTGCGCTTTTAGTCGTTCGGCCATTTCGAACCCCGAGAGTCCTGGCATCATCACGTCGAGCAACAGGAGGTCGTAGGTGGCAATGTCGCTCTGCAATGCCTCCTCGGCTGACTGTGCGGTGTTGGCCTCATAGCCTGCTGCCATGAGGTTGAAGCACAGAATGTCGCGCAGGTCTGGCTCGTCGTCAACTATCAGGATTTTCGGCTGTTTCATAAGTGGGGGCAAAGTTACGACTAAGTGAGCGAAAAACCAAATTTATTGAAGTGAATTGTGTTGTGGCTTTCAGGCATATTTCTTCAGTCGGGCTTCGGCCACGTTGACCACATAGTCGCCCAGTTTCTCGCATTCGTTGATGATGTCGATGTACATGGTGCCGAGGGTGTAGCCGTAGAGGTGGTTTTCCACATTGCTGATGTTCTCTGTCTTGAGTTTCTGGCGCAGGGTGTTGATGGCGTTCTCTATGCGGTAGGTTTCGTGCAGAGTCATCTGCTCGCGCGGTCTGCTCATCACATGGTTCATCTCGGTGAGTGCACGGTCGGCTAACTGCATCATCTCGTAGATGTTGGCATAGAGTTCGGGGGTGAGTTCCATGTTGGGGGTCTGTCGCCGCTGGAGCGAACGGGCCAGATTGTAGCAGGCGTCGCTGATGCTTTCCAGTTCGCTCACCTCGCGCATCATCTGGCGAATTTTATCCTTGGTGTCGTCGCTTAGGTGGTCGTCGCTCACGCGTTCCAGATAGTGGGCTATGGCCAGTTCCATCTGGTCGGCATAGTCTTCCTCGTCCACGATTTTCTTGAAGAGCGCGTCGCGTTTCTTCGTGGCTGACTCTTCTGCCAACTCATGCACCATGCGGAACATCTGATAGACACGTTCGGCAAAAGCCACCGTCTCCTTTTGTGCCTGAAAGACAGCGATTTCGGGTGTCTGTACCAGATTGCTCTGGATGTATTGCAACTGGAACTTGTTGCCTTGCTCTTCGGGTTTCTCCTTGATGAACCAGCAGCAGAGACGTTCTATCTGGCGGATGAAGCCGATGAGCAGCAGTGTGTTGGTCACGTTGAAGCAGGTGTGGAATGTGGCCAGCACGATGGGCAGCAAGGCGGTTTGGCCCGAGCGGGTGGGGTCGTAGCCCACGATGTTGCACACCATATCGACAAAGGGATAGAACAGGCAGAGCACCCACATCACACCGATGACGTTGAAGAGCAGATGGGCCAAGGCGGCTCGGCGGGCTTGTGTGTTGGCTCCGAGAGCGGCAAGGTTGGCGGTGGCGGTGGTGCCAATGTTCTCGCCCATCACCAGGGCAATGCCCAGGTAGATGGGCAGTACGCCTGTGGAACAGAGCAGGATGGTGATGGCCATGACGGCTGCCGACGACTGCACAATGCAGGTGATGAGGGTGCCGATGGCCAGAAAGATGAGGATGGTGAGGTGGCTGGAAGTGTCGAACGAAGAGAAGAAGGCCACTACGTCTGGGTTGTGGGCCAAATCCATCGCCTTGCCGGCCGAACTGAGCAGCACGAGCGAGAAGAAGAGGAAGGCGATGCCGAAGAGGAAGTCGCCCACATTGCGAAAGCGGTGCAGGTAGAGCAGCACGATGCCCACGGCAAAGGCGGGGAAGATGAAGTTGGTCAAATCGACGTTGTAGCCCAGCGACATAATCCAGGCTGTGAGTGTGGTGCCGATGTTGGCTCCCATGATGATGGAGATGGCCTGTGCCAGTGTGAGGAGTCCGGCATTGACGAAGGAGACGGTCATCACGGTGGTGGCCGATGAGGACTGCACGGCACAGGTGACGAGGGTGCCGGTGAGCATGCCTGTGAAGCGGTTGGTGGTCATGGCCCCTAAGATGTGGCGCAGTTGCGGACCGGCCATCTTCTGCAGGGCTTCGCTCAAGGCTTTCATGCCATAGATGAGCAGGGCCAGTGCACCGAGTAGTTGCAGGGTGAGAGTCCAGTAGTTGGGTGTTGTTTCCATACGTATATATATAAATGTGTTCAAGTTTAGGATGTTTTTTTCAACAACGAATTAAACGAATTGAACGAATTTTTTCCATGCGGCGAGAAGAAGTATTTTTCTGCTTGCAAAGGTACGGTCTTCGGAAAAGATGAAACGAACAAAGGGCATTACGATACTGTTACATTTTTTTTAAAGAGTCCAGTTTTTAATGTTTCGTCAGAAATTCGTAATTTTGCACCGTTTTATGATGAATGACAATGAAAAAGAACACATTATGGATGTTGGCCACCATCCTTTTCCTCTGTGGCACCGTGAGCGTTGAGGCTCAGACAAAAGGGAAACTCAAGACCTCCCTCTACTTCTCCAAGACCGAACTGCCTGATGTACGGGTGTGGCTGCCTGCACCGCCCGATGTGACGAGTCCACTCTTTGTGGATGACTACAACCAGTGGCTGTGGGGTAAGTCTATGCGTCCCACCGCACGTGGCAAACAGGCCAGTTGGGAGTCGCTCTATGGTATCAAGCGTATGGAGACTGTCTTCAGCGAAGCATTGGGCTTTGAAGTGAGTCGGGAGAAGACGCCGGCCATCTGGCAGTTCATGTATAGGGCTGGTGACACGGGGCATGTGTCGGTGTCGCTGACCAAGCAGAAGTATCAGCGCCGCCGTCCGTTTGACAGGATGAACGAACACGTGTGGGGAGAGTTTGACGATGAAGAAGATTTGCGGCCCAACGGCTCTTATCCCTCTGGCCACACGGGGCTGGGGTGGGGTACGGCGTTGGCACTGGCCGAGATGGCTCCCGAACTGCAAGACACCATTCTGCGCCGTGGATTTGAGTATGGGCAGAGCCGCGTCATTGTGGGTGCCCACTGGCAGAGCGACGTGAATGCAGCCTATCTGGCTGCTGCGGCTGCCATTGCCCGCATGCACACTTCGCCCGAATATCTGGCTGACCTGGCGGCTGCCCGCATGGAGTATTGCCGCATCAAAGGTATCAAGAAAAAGGCTCCCGTCAATGTGGGATACCCGAAACGGGAAAGGGTGCTGGACGCACCGATTGACACGGCTTCTTGTCGCTATTATGGCGATTTGGCAGCAGGCTGGTTGGCACAGCAGGAACGAAAGACTGACCGTGGCCTGCAGGCCATCGCCGACACGGCTTGCTCGGTGACGGCTTTCCTGCAAGGCTTCTCTTCTTGTGTAGGCGGACAGTTGAGTGCCGAACAGACACCTGCTATTGCGGCATTGGTGGAGAAAGTCTTTGGTGAACTTTGTACCGTAGCCACCGACTCGAAAACAGGATATTTTCGCAAGCGTCCGTTTGTGCAGTTGGCCATCCCCACTGCAATTCCGGCCAAGGAAGAGTCTTATCTGGAGTCTTCCTCCTATCCCTCTTCTCATTCGCTGTTGGGATGGGGCATTGCGCTCGCTCTGGTGGAGGCGATGCCTGAGTGTCAGGATGCCATTCTGACTCGTGGCTTCGAATATGGCCGCAGCCGCATGATTGTGGGCTATCACTATGCCAGCGATGTGCGTGACGGTCGCCTCATGGCTTCTTGTGCCATGCCACGCATGCACAACGATGGCGAGTTTCTGCAACTGATGAAGGCTGCACAGAAGGAATTTGTCACTTTGAAAGAGACAGGATTGTTGGCGCAGAAGAAGGCACCGTCGCCTGCCTCGTCCGAAGCGTTTGTCAACCTGACAGATGTGGTGCCAGATGCCATTCTGGAGATTCGCTATTATGGCACCTACAATTTTGTGGGCACACGCATTGATGGCTACGAGGAACCAACCGCACTGCTCACCCGTCGTGCAGCCGACAGTCTCCGTGCGGTGAGCGACGACCTGAAGGCACTGGGCTATCGGCTGAAAATCTACGATGCCTACCGTCCGCAATGTGCCGTTGACCACTTCATGCGCTGGGCTGCTGATGTGAGCGACACGCTCATGAAACCTTATTTCTATCCCGACCTCGACAAGAAGGTGCTTTTCCCCATGGAGTATATCTGCGAGCGGAGTGGACACACGCGCGGCTCCACTTTGGACTTGACTCTCTTCGACATGAAAACGGAGAAGGAACTCGACATGGGCGGCACGTTTGACTGGTTCGGTCCCGAAAGTCACCCCGACTTTTGTGGCAATCCCGCCAACCTCAACTTCACTGCAGACAACCACAAGAGTCCTGCTGGCCGCACCATCACTGCCGAGCAATTCCGCAACCGCATGGTGCTCCGTCAGGCAATGCTCCGTCATGGCTTCAAGCCTTTCGACACCGAGTGGTGGCACTTCACACTGGCTGATGAACCTTTCCCCGACACCTACTTCACCTTCCCCGTGAAACGATTGGAGTAACAGCAAGAGGGTGTGTCAGAATACAAAGATTGTATAATAGACAACGGATTTCACGGATTGAACGGATTGAAGTCATACTGATAGTCAGAGACTTATAGAATCCGTTTAATCCGTGAAATCCGTTGTGGTCAATTCTGACACAACCTCTTTTTTCAGGTGCGGAAAGGTCAACTCTTCTCATGCATTGACACTTCCCATGTTGGGTTTATTACATTCTCGCAAGGGCGAATCTCCGTTCCACCTCTTCCCAGTTGATGATGTTCCAGAGAGCGGAGAGGTGGTCGGGACGACGGTTCTGGTAGTCGAGATAGTAGGCATGTTCCCATACGTCGAAGGTGAGCAGGGGAGTGAGGCCCTTCTGCACAGGGTTGGCTGCATTCGCCTCCTGTGTGATGAAAAGCCCGCCAGCACGGTCGGCGGAGAGCCATACCCAACCGCTGCCGAACAAGGTGGCTCCTTTCTTCTGAAACTCTTCCTTGAACGCCTTGAACGAACCAAACTCCTTCGCAATGGCATCAGCCAAAGGGCCTGTCGGCTCTTGCTTCGTGGGCTTTCCGCAGAACTGTCCGAAGTAGAGTTCGTGGTTGAGAATCTGTCCGGCATTGTTCAGGATGCCTCCCGCTGCCTTGCAGACAATCTCCTCCAGTGCAGACGCTTCAAAGCCGCTTCCGTCCAGCATTGCATTCAGGTTATTCACGTAGGCCGCCAGGTGTTTCCCATGATGAAACTCCAGCGTCTGCTTGCTAATCACTGGCTCCAGCGCATCCATCGCATACGGCAGAGCCATCAAAGTAAATTTTCCCATAATCAATAAGTTTTAGAAATGGTTACAAATATACATGAATCAGTTCAACTGTGCAAGAACTGAGAATTTTTTTGTGTCATCAGAGAACAATTTCATGATCATATCATCTTTTCGTTGTGGGATTTGAGGTAATCTACAACAAAAAAGGGCGCACCCGACATTCGGATGCGCCCTTTTCTTATTTGTAAAAGTTTTACTCTTCGTTGAGCACGGAGTCGATTTCTTGGGAGCGTTGCCCCAAGCATTCGATTACTCTTCGTTGAGTATCTTCATGATCTCACAGCAGGCCTTAGCCACGTTGGTGCCAGGACCGAAGATGGCTGCCACGCCTGCCTTGTAGAGGAAGTCGTAGTCCTGTGCTGGGATGACACCGCCGGCAATGACGAGGATGTCCTCACGACCCAGTTTCTTCAGTTCTTCGATGACCTGTGGAATGAGTGTCTTGTGACCTGCGGCGAGAGAAGAAACGCCGAGCACATCGACATCGTTCTCCACTGCCTGACGAGCAGACTCGGCTGGTGTCTGGAAGAGAGGACCCATATCCACGTCCATACCGCAGTCGGCATAACCTGTTGCCACTACCTTGGCACCACGGTCGTGACCGTCCTGTCCCATCTTGGCAATCATGATGCGAGGACGACGACCATTGGCCTGTGCAAATTTCTCTGTGGCAGCACAAGCATCCTTGAATGCCTGGTCGCCTTTGGATTCTGAACTGTACACGTTGCTGATGGTTCTAATGATTGCTTTATATCGACCAACGACTGCTTCGCAAGCATCGGAGATTTCGCCGAGTGTACAACGCAGACCTGCTGCCTTCACAGCAAGGTCGAGCAAGTTGTTCTCGCTCTTCTTGCCGTCCTTGAACTCCTGCACACACTTGGTGATTTCTGCAAGGGCAGCCTGACAAGCGGCTTCGTCGCGGTTGGCTTTGAGTTCCTTGAGGGCAGCCTCCTGTTGCAGACGGACAGCAGTGTTATCCACTTCGAGGATGTCAAGCGGATCTTCGTGGTCAAGACGGTACTTGTTGGTGCCCACGATGGTTTGAGTGCCGGAGTCGATACGAGCCTGAGTGCGGGCAGCAGCCTCCTCAATACGCATCTTTGGAAGACCAGTCTCGATAGCCTTTGCCATACCGCCAAGTTTCTCGATTTCCTGAATGTGTTCCCAAGCCTTGTGAACCAATTCGTTGGTCAGTGTTTCCACGTAGTATGAACCAGCCCAAGGGTCAATCTGCTTGCACACCTTCGTCTCGTTCTGGATGTAAATCTGTGTGTTACGAGCGATACGGGCAGAGAAGTCGGTTGGCAGGGCGATAGCCTCGTCGAGTGCGTTGGTGTGGAGTGACTGAGTGTGACCCAGCACGGCTGCCATTGCCTCGATACAGGTACGACCCACATTGTTGAAGGGGTCTTGCTCGGTGAGTGACCAACCAGAGGTCTGAGAGTGAGTGCGGAGTGCGAGTGACTTCGGATTCTTGGCACCGAAACTCTTCACAATCTTTGCCCACAACAGACGGCCTGCGCGCATCTTGGCAATCTCCATGAAGTGGTTCATGCCGATAGCCCAGAAGAAAGAGAGGCGAGGAGCGAAGGCATCTACGTCGATACCTGCGTTCACACCCGTGCGGAGGTAGTCCATACCGTCGGCAAGCGTGTAAGCCAATTCGATGTCGGCTGTAGCACCTGCTTCCTGCATGTGGTAACCAGAGATAGAGATGCTGTTGAACTTAGGCATCTTCTGCGAAGTGTATTCGAAGATGTCGGCGATAATCTTCATGGAGAATGCTGGTGGGTAAATATAAGTGTTACGCACCATGAACTCCTTCAAGATGTCGTTCTGGATGGTACCAGCCATTTCTTCGAGTTTCGCACCCTGTTCCAGACCTGCGTTGATATAGAAGGCGAGGATAGGGAGCACGGCACCGTTCATGGTCATGGAGACAGACATCTTGCTCAATGGGATGCCATCGAAGAGCACCTTCATGTTCTCCAGCGAGCAGATAGACACACCAGCCTTACCCACGTCGCCTACCACACGAGCGTTGTCGGGGTCGTAACCACGGTGAGTCGGGAGGTCGAATGCCACTGAAAGTCCCTTCTGGCCAGAAGCGAGGTTGCGGCGATAGAAGGCATTAGACTCTTCTGCCGTAGAGAAACCTGCATACTGACGGATGGTCCAAGGACGGAAGGGATACATCATGGAGTAAGGACCACGGAGATAAGGAGGAATACCGGCAGTGAAGTCAAGGTGCTCCATGCCTTCGAGGTCTTCCTTTGTATAAACGGGCTGAATGTCAATCTGCTCAGGAGTTCTCCAACTTGCGCTGATGCCATTCTCTTTCTGCCACTGCTGACCATTCTTCTCCTGAATGCCAGCATAAATGTCTATGTTGTTGAAATTTTTTCTCATGACAAAAATTTTTAAGTGAATAGTGAAAAGTGAATAGTGAAAAATCTAAGTATCTTAAACAAACAGGACGCTAACATCCTGAATTGATGGGTAATTTAGATTTTTCACTTTTCACTATTCACTTTTAATTTTTCATTGTACTCCTTGAGCGTTTCCAATTGATTCACACGTACATGGATGAAGTTCTCTATGCCAGCAGCCTTGAGGTCTTCTGAACATGCAGGAGCACCGGCAACGACGTACATGGCACGTCCGTTGAGGTACTTGAATGCTGGGATAGCGTATTCTGCATATTCATCGTCAGAAGAACAGATGACCACGATGTCGGCATTTGCCTTGAGGGCGGCATCCACACCTTCCTCCACGGTCTTGAAGCCGAGGTTGTCAATCACCTTGTAGCCAGCAGCAGCGAGGAAGTTGCAAGAGAACTGTGCACGAGCCTGACGCATGGCGAGGTTACCGATGGTGAGCATGAAAGCAATAGGCTGCTTCTTCGCCTTTTCGGTAGCGAGACGAAGGGTCTCGAACTCAGAAGCCAAGCGGTTCTTGTTGAGGGCAGGCAGTTCACCAGCCTCATGGCATCCACAGCAAGGAGCGAGTGGAGCCTTGCCTTCACTTGTCTCGGTAAAGTTCGGGAACTGGTTGGTTCCGAGGATGAACTCCTTACGCTTGGCAGCATCAGCATGACGCTTGTCGTTCGATGCGTTCACGGCATTCACAATGTTGCCCTTCAATGCCTCTGCCAAGAAACCACCTGCGTTCTCCACTTCGAGGAAGAGTTTCCAGCCTTCCTTCGCAATGGCATCGGTCAGATGCTCGATGGTGTAAGAGCCACCAGCCACATCGACGAGTTTGTCGAAGTGAGCCTCTTCCTTCAGCAGCAACTGCTGGTTGCGGGCGATACGCTCTGCAAAGTCTGTCGGAGTCTCATAGGGTTTGTCGAATGGAGTAACGACGATGGATTCGACGTTCGCAATGGCAGCCGACATCGTCTCTGTCTGAGAGCGGAGCAGATTCACGTAAGAGTCGAACAACGTCTGGTTGTACTCCGAAGTGAAGGCGCAAACGTGCATCTGGCAAGCGCAGTCACACTTAGGCTCATACTGCTTCACAATCTGTGCCCACAACATACGGGCAGCACGGAACTTGGCAATCTCCATGAAGTAGTTCTCGCTCACACCCATGTTGAACTTGATACGCTTGGCTGCCTCTGTAGCCTCCACACCAGCCTCGGTGAGGATGTTCAGGTATTCAGCACCCCAAGCCAAAGCGTAACCCAGTTCCTGATAGATGTAGGCACCTGCATTGTTCAGTGCTACCGAGTTGACGTTGATGCACTTGTAGCCTGGCAGTTCTGCCAATGCTTCAATAAGTGGCTTGGCACATTCGAGCACGGCAGACACGTCCTTGCCCTTGCAGAGAATCTTTGAGATAGGGTCAAAATTGATGGAACCCTTCAGGTCTGCCAATGGGTAGTTCTTCTCTTTGAAGTACTCCACGAGAATCTGAGCGAGTTCCACACAGTGACGCTGACAAGTCTTGAAGTTCAACTCCACATACTGAGGCAGGATGCCGTCGAGCAGGGTAGCGATGAACTCCTTGCTGATGTCCTTGCCTGAAATCTTGAAACCAAGAGAATCCACACCCTTGTTCAGGATGTCGAGTGCCTTTTCGTTGGCAGCCTTAGCATCAGCAACATCAATGTCTTGACGCACAAACCAGAGGTTGTTGTCTTTTTTGTTGCCACGGATGAATGGGAATTCACCTGGCAGAGAATCGACAGCCTTGAGGTCTTTCAAGTCCTCGCGGCGGTAGAAAGGCTGTACGTTGAAGCCTTCGTTGGTTCTCCAAACCAACTTCTTCTGGAAGTCCGCACCCTTGAGGTCCACCTCAATCTTGTCCAACCACTCCTGCGTGGTGGGTGCCTGAAACTCCGAGAAGAGTTTTTCTTTGTTGTTAGCCATAAAAAATAACAATTAAAAAAGTGTTGTAAGTGTTTTCACATATTATATTTTTCGCGTGTACATATTTATACGCGTGAAAGAACTTACAAAGGTACATATTTTTTCGTTTACAGAACAAAAGAAAGTAGAAAATTTTGTAAAAATAAGGTCCAATCGCTTCCTTCCGAAGGAAAATCTATAAGTTTTGAAGGAAATAGTGTGGTGGGATAGAAAAAAATATTTATCTTTGCCTTGCTAACTAAAAATAAAGAATGTATGATTGTATATCCTAATGCGAAGATTAACATTGGCCTGAATGTGGTGGAGAAGCGTCCTGACGGCTATCATAATCTGGAAACAGTGTTCTATCCGATTGGCTTGCAAGACATCTTGGAGATTCAGGAAATAGAGACGAATGCACCTGAATGTGGCTATCGGCTGAAAGTGACGGGTACGGTGCTGGATGGCTCACCGGAGGACAACCTCGTGGTTCGGGCATTTAAGTTGCTGAAGAAGGATTTTGACCTGCCTCCCGTAAGTATCGGACTGTATAAGCACATCCCCACTGGTGCTGGTTTGGGAGGTGGTTCTGCCGATGCGGCTTTCACTATCAAGACGCTGAACGAGCGTTTCAAACTGGGACTAACGGCAGAACAGATGGAGGCTTATTGCTCCCAGTTGGGTGCGGATTGTTCTTTCTTCATTCAGAACAAGCCTGTGTTTGCAACGGGCATTGGCAATGTGTTTCATCCTCTCCAGTTGGATTTGCAATATAAACAGTTGGTGCTTGTGAAACCAGACATCTTTGTCTCGACGAAAGATGCCTATGCTAAAGTGAGAGTAGGGCATCCTGCCAAGCAGTTGCCAGAATTGTTGGCTCAGCCGATTGAAACGTGGAAAGATGCGGTGGTGAACGATTTTGAGGCAAGTGTATTCTCCAAATACCCCGAGATTGCAGCCATTAAGGATAAGATGTATGATTTGGGTGCTCTTTACGCCAGCATGTCGGGCAGTGGTTCAAGCGTGTTTGGAATCTTCGATGACCCAGTCGAGAATGTTGATGAAGAGTTCAGCGGTATGTTCTGCCGGCAAAGAGAACTATAATAAGCGGAGAACTCACTCCAACCGTCAGAGACAATTTTAATCATAAAAGTTCCAACTGATGCCGAAGCGGATGCTCTTGGGATTGATGGGGTAGCCAGGTGCCCAGAAATAGCGTCCGTCAGATTGGTTGAAGTGGTGATACATCACGTAGAAGCGAGTATGCTTCAAGTCAAAATTGATATAAGCAGACAAGATGGGGTAGTCACCTATCTTGTTTTTTTTCAGTTCATTCTGGGTCATAAACATGCCGATGACAGGTGAATAGTCTGGGGCATAATATTGTGTGAAATACTTCATGTCAGCACCAAACTCTGTATTCAGCACTTTGGCTATTCTGAAGCGTAGGTAGAGGTTGGTGTAGAGCGAAACGGTGGGGAGGGGCAGCACGTCGGAGTGGCTGCAAGTCTGGTAGGTGACATCGTTCTCCCAATGCAGGATGCCCAGTTTGAAATATTGTTTCAGGTTGGCACTCACCACTTGGATGTTATCGCTGCATTGGACAGGCGAAACATTATTGCTGATGGCTTGTGTTTCTGTGCCCTCATTGAAAATGATTCCATTATTATGGAAGTAGGAGAAGTTCTTGATGTTCTCCACACCTACCGTTATCTTGGTATGGGTGTGAGGAATGTCAATGACACCCTCTATGCGTTGATGAAATTCCTTGTCAACGCTCTTGTCCCACCATGCGTGTTTTCCGTGGTAATGACGGAAATAGAAACTGGGCATCACGTTTTTGATGCTGGCATTGAGGGCCACTTGTGCCGTGTCGCCCAGTAAGGGGATGTTCACTTCGGCATGACCTTTCACGTCAAATGCTCCTATGTCTTTGCCTCCCACCACAAATTCGGCATCCAGATTGTAGTGGACTGTGTTGCCTTGCGAACGGATGATTTGACCGCCAGCCACAATGTTATTCTCGTGGTAGGTCTGCTTGCCAACAAGTCCAGTCGTGTTGGTGTAGAATCCACCATACAGTGTAGAATCTGGCAACGAATACCTTTTGTTTTCCAAACCTACATACGCGTTGAGTCCGAACAAAGCCCATTTGTTAAAGCCTTCGCACAGCGAAAGTCCCACTATATTCTTTATATAGAAAGACTTGGTGTAGTCTTGGGTGGAATCGCCTGGCAGATAGGTGTAGGAATGGTAGTTCGCTGTTTCGCGATATGCACGGTTGTTGCGCATCATGTTGTTCAGTTTCAGCGTGTGGAAAATCCGGCTGACAGGCACAAAAACCTGCTTGGTCGTGACGGAGTCTATTTCCTTTTCTCTATAGAAACCGATGTTGTAGTGATGGTTCAGATACACGAGGTCATGTTCCTGGCGGTTCCAAGTTCGGGAAAGCAGGGTAGGGATGTCGTTGGAGGCATACTCCCGTTCCATGTTCTCTGGATTTGTGATATAACTTTCGTTCTCAATACCGCCATTCTCAGCAGTCTTCATAAAGTTGTGCTGGTAATAGAAGTGGGTGTCGTACTTGTCATCCAGATAGGAGAACCATCCCGTTCCGTTGATGTATGAGGTGGATTGTGTGTCATAATATCCACGTCCGTAAATGTAGTTGAAGATACCACCCACGTTGAACTTCTTGCCTGCATTTGTGGTGAACGTCACCTTCACATGGTCGGAACCCGTGTTCTTGGAACCGTTCCAGTTGTAGGTCACATTCATGAAGGGCGATTTCGTGTTGTAGAAACGGAAGTGTTCTGTATCGACAAAAAACATGTCGAAAGGTGCGGTAAACATGAAGTCTGGCATTTGCGGACGTTCCATGAAGATGCGCGAGACGCGTGGAGAACCCACATTGCCAAGCGATGTGTAGTGACCTTCCACTCCTTCGGGCAGGTCAGTGTTCATGAACATGTGGTGGAGGGTGTCCACATAGGTGTCCGTCATGTTTCCATACTTTTCATCTACAGTCCAAGCCCGCACATCATTCGGCACATTCTTCTTTTTTTTCTTCGTCTCAGTAGAGTCGGGACGTGAATCCATCGACAAGTCAGAGTTGGTTTCCAACTCCGAAATGATACGTTGTGCATAGGTCGATGGGACAAATGCAACAAAAAATAGAAGTATGAATAAATGTCTTGATTTCAAAATAATACAGTATCTTGATGAAGTCGTAGGTGAAGTTCTCGCTCTGCACAGAGTCTCAACAAAGTGAACCTAAAGCATAAACCGCAGATAGAACTCGGCCAGTTTGAGCGCAATGGCTCCGAAGCCCACGCAGAAGAAGAGGGTGCGCTGTTCGGGAAGCACGAAGTAAATAATGATGGCAGCAGCAAATCCCAACATGAAAGTCCAGTTCAGCACCTTGCGCGCTGTCATCACACTGTCATTAGAGGATTTTCCTTTGTGCCACTTCTTGCGGCTTCTCTCCTTGCTGTCGGCTACCGCCTCTGCAATGAGTTTATCTACATCTTCTTGATTCATGCTCAATTGATGGCTGTCGAAATTTCCTTTTTCAGTTCATCCGCAAGGTCGATGGTCTTGATGCGGAACTTGCCAGGGATGCGCTTCATCTTACCTTTTTTGTTCAGACATTCCTTGTCGGTAATCCAGTCTTCGGCAGCCACACGTGTGAACTGTCCTTCGCCCAAATCCACATTGTAGGAAAGCGTGTGAAGTTTGAACTCCACTTTTCCATCGCTAATGTTCAGATTCAGCAGATAAAAAGCCTGCGTGTAGTTCTTGGCCAGTGGTTTCAGAGAGAAGATGAGTTCTTCGGCACCCTGACATTCGATGATTCCTTGCTGCTTGTCAGCCTTTTTCACTTGAGCGAACTCTATGTTCTTGAAGAAATTGGGCTGTCTGTAGTCATCGCCCATCACGCTGTTGGCTTCATAGCGTAGGCTTGCCCACTGCGCCACCTTTGCAAAGATGTCGTCCTTCGTCTTGCCGGGAGCAGCAATGACATCCTGAAAGACCACTTTCCCATCCACCTCGGGCACAGCACCTTTAGCGGCGTAGGCCGACTCGTCAGCCTTGGCAGAAGGAGTCGCTTTCTTGCGAGAAAAGAGGCCCTCACTTTGAGCCTGTATCATCATTGGAAGAGCCACTGCAAGCAGGGCAACGAAAATCTTCTTCATTTTCATCAGGTTTTATAACAGTTGTTTTCTTTTTGTTGATTCTCAATAATTGTTTGCAAAGTTAATGTTTTTAGATTTCATAGTCAAATAAATACTTCTAAATAATCTAAAAATAGGCATAAAAGCGACTGGGAGACATCTGATAATGTTGTCTCCCAGCCTCTTCAACTATCTATCTCAGCCATTTTTTCAACTATTTGTCTCCGCTCCTTTCGAGCGGTGCCGTGCCTATCTGTTGTTGTTCGATTCGCGCCTCTTGTTCCCTCTGCCCGGCTGAAAGTGGTTGAGGGCTTCCATCTGGAATCTCGTCAGTGCAATTCTGACGGCATACACTTTCTTCCAAGGCAGTACGGAGTGGAAGCGTTTGTAGTAAGTCTGTTCCACTTTTTTGCTTTCCACATCGAGTGCAGCCACCTTCGTCACCATCTGCTCATAATCCGCCTCACTCAGATTCTGGTTCTTCCATCCCTTCATCATCAGTTCACGTTGCTGCCTCATGAGTCCGTGTTGCTTGTCCAGCATCTCTCTGAGCAGCGGGAAAAACTTAGCGCTTTCGGCTTCCGTCAGTCCAGCCTCATTTGCCACAAACTCGTTCATCTTCTTCATGTAAAGTTCGGGGTTAAACTCCCTGCGGCCACCTTGCTGTTTGCCGGCATTGTTGTGTTGCTGTGCCTCCATGCAGACGCACGTCAACAGGGCCATCATCAGCATTATTATTTTTTTCATCGTGTTCTTGTTTAATGAGTTAGTTCATTTATTCTTCGTCCATATCGCCCGATGCCAGATAGTAGTACACGTCCATGTTATCCACCATCGTGTAGGTCATCAAGTCCTCGTTGTAGTCTTCGTCCGTGTAGGAAGCCGCCTGTTTGTCGGCAGGCTGCTCCTGAGTGGTCGATGTGGGAATGAATTTCAGAGCCACCGTGGCAATGAGCACCAGCGATGCTGCAATCGACGCCACACTGAGCCATGTGTTGCGACGGCGATGTTGACGCATGTCGATGATCTTTGTGTTCTTTTCCGAAACATCCTCCTGAACATTCTTTCTCAAGACATCCTCCTGAGCGTCTTCTTCAGAAATCCGTTCCATGATACGAGCCGTCAGATTGTCGAAATATTCGTCACTCACCTTGAACGGGTATCTTCCGCCGTCGGGGCTTAATATTCGGTTGTTCTTTGTACTCATATTCTTTTTGGTTTTTAGTTGTTTGTATGACTGAATGTTGAAGCAAAGGTTTAATGGTGCTTCCACATTTTTTTCTTTCGAGTGAATTCTTTTCCTGCGAGTTTTTATTCCTTCGAGTGGAAAAAGTGGGTGATTTTCTCCACCGCTAAGTGATAGGAGGCTTTCAGTGCCCCCACACTCGTGCCGACCAAGCAGGAGATTTCCTCATATTTCTTATCCTCAAAGTATTTCATGCAGAAGACCTGCCGCTGTTTGGCGGGTAGGGTGGAGACGGCTTGCATCAACATCTCCTGTGTCTCGTCGCCGTCGAAATATTCGTCTGCCACAAAGTTGGCCTGCTCCACAAAGTCCTCGTCATCTATCGAGGTCATCTGCCTGCGCTGTTTCAGGAAAGTGAGTGCTTCGTTCTGCGCAATCCTGTAGAGCCAAGTCGAAAGTGCTGCGTCGCCCTTGAAGGTGTCGATGCCTTTCCATGCCTTGATGAACGTGTTTTGCAGCACGTCGTCGGTGTCCTCATGGTTCTGCAGCATATAGTGAATCTGCCAATAGAGTTGACGCGAATAGACGTTGACCATCTCCTCGAAGGCCCGCCGTTTCGTCTGCGGATTTTGAATCCTCTTCACAAAATCGTGTTCGTCTATTTTTGCCATGTTGAAAGATTCTTCACTTGTTGTTTTTGATGGCCGTTGAGTGCCAAAGGTTTAATGGGGTGGGGATAAAAAAAGTGAAAGAGTTCGTTCCGAAAGGGGAATGAGACACTTTCACATTATTATATTTATAGGAATTGGGTATGTTGCTGTTCTATTTACAGAAATGAGGAATGTCGCAGTCTGTTTAGCGCAGGTAAATCTTGCGGGTGAACTTGCCCACCTTCACGATGTAATATCCACGTTGCAACTGTCCCAGTTCAAATGCTCTCGACTGTCCCTCAATGCGTTGCGAATAGACTTTCTCTCCTGTCAGGCTAAAAATCTCCAGCAATTGGCCGTCGGCATTCTTCACCCGCAGGCAACTACTGCTCACGGTGATGGAGACTTGGTTCTGCTCCATCTCCACTTGGCTTTGCTGTATGTCTTGCGCCATCAGCGAAACAGGCATCGCCAAGCAAACCATCAATAGAAGGACTTTTCCTGTATGTAGTATCTTCTGAACCATAGGCACACGGTTTTAAGCGTCGTTCGGAGTCTTGCAACTCCAACTCAGCAGATTTATTGTGCAAAAATAGGATTATTTTCCATCTTCACCAAATTTTTTTTGAAAAAAATGTGCTTTTTCTTCAAAAAAATCTTTGATTGCGGCGGAAACGGAAAGAAAAACTACCCGACGATACGCTCACGCGCACCGCCGGGCCACTTATTAACTAAAATTACTAATGATAAGAAATGAGTCGGGAGTGTGAAGCGGGCCGCCACAGATAAGTGCCAGACGGCCTTCTCCAGCCTCCCTCTTCTTCCGCCGAGGCCGTTTTTACATAAGGAACATTTTAGCCGGTGATGCCTCGGCGGCA
>DGSP01000089.1 GCA_002393555.1 Prevotellaceae bacterium UBA4359 | reverse complement strand
TTGCCGGACAACGCGTCGATAAATCCTATCGTTCCATCGTCGTCAAGAAAGGCAGCAAACTGCTTGTCAAATGACGGCGCAGAGCGCATCGGCTAAAGAGATTCACGTATTTTTTTCACCACGGATTACACGAATGACACGGATTCTTCATTCTTCACTCTTCATTTGGCGCCCCGCGCCACCACTCTTCACGTCAGAGGACAAGAATTGCAATAGCAACGACGTTGCGCGTAGTGGCAGAACGAGGGTGCGTTGCTCTCCAGAAGTTGCTTTTGGGCTGTTGCAGACAAAAATGTACTCTAAGGACATGTTTTTTGTAACAAAAATTTCATAATTCAAAATAAATCAGTACCTTTGCACCCAATTAAGTTTTAAGGTAAAAGTCTATTACTCTTCATTTATGACTAAAAAGGTACAAGAACCTCATTACATTTTCGAGTCAAGTTGGGAAGTCTGTAATAAAGTAGGCGGAATTTATACAGTATTATCTACTCGTGCAAAAACACTACAGGATAAACTAACCGACAGAGTGTTCTTCATCGGCCCGGACTTTTGGAAGGGCAAGAAAAATCCGTTGTTTAAGGAAAGCAAGACCTTGCTGAAGGGATGGCGAAAAAGTGCGCAGGAATATGATGGCGTGTCCTTCCGTGTGGGACGTTGGCAAGTGCCAGGCGAGCCTATCGCCATTCTGGTTGATTTCAAACCTTTTTTTGAACAACGTAATGAGATTTTTGGATGGGCATGGGAAAACTTCCATGTCGATTCGCTCAACGCATACGGCGACTATGATGAGAGCCTGATGTTCTCATGGGCAGCGGGCAAGGTGGTGGAGAGTTACTATAAGTTTTTCGGACTCACCCGAGAGGATAACGTGGTGTTTCAGGCACACGAGTGGCAGACTTGCTTGGCTGCACTCTACGTGAAGAAGTTTGTGCCAGAGGTGGCCACCATCTTTACGACGCATGCCACCACGATAGGCCGCTCCATTGCTGGCAACAACAAACCGCTCTACGACTATCTCTCGTCCTACAACGGCGACCAGATGGCGGCTGAACTGAATGTGCAGGCCAAGCATTCGGTGGAGAAACAGGCTGCATGGAACGTGGATTGCTTCACGACGGTGAGCGAGATTACGGGCAAGGAATGTGCAGAACTGCTCGACAAGCCTGCCGACGAGATTCTGATGAATGGCTTTGAGAATGACTTTGTACCTTCTCCTGCCGCCAAGTTCAACGAGGCAAGGAAGACCGCCCGAACCACGCTGCTCAAAGTGGCTAACACACTGATGGGTACAGACCTGGGCGATGACACCATCATCATCAGTACAGGTGGACGATATGAATACCAGAACAAGGGCATCAATGTCTTTATCGATGCCATGAACCGTCTGCGTTGGGACGACCGGCTGGAAAAGGACGTGCTGGCGTTTGTGATGGTTCCGGCATGGATGAAGGAGGCGCGCGAAGACCTGAAGGCTGCACTGAAGAACAAGAAGGGGCAGGAAGGCCCTGTTGGCGACCCTCGCATCACGCATGTGCTCCACGAACAAGACAACGACAAGGTGCTGGGACAGATGAACTGGCTCGACATGCACAATCGTCCCGAGGATAAAGTGAAGGTCATTTTTGTGCCATGCTATTTGGACGGCACCGATGGCATCTTCAACAAGCAATACTATGAGTTGCTGATAGGCAACGACTTGACCATCTTCCCCTCCTACTATGAGCCTTGGGGCTACACTCCCACCGAGTCGGTGGCGTTCCATGTGCCTTGCATCACGACCGACCTGGCAGGATTTGGCTTGTGGGCCAACAGCCTGGTGGGCAGAATGAGTGAGATAGAAGATGGTGTGAAGACCATCCATCGCTCGGACTACAACTTCGACGAAGTGAGCAACACCATTCGCGACACCATCTTGAAGTTCTCTCAGATGGAAAAGAAACAGGTGACCGCAGCCCGCAGAAATGCAGAGAAAGTGGCAGAGAAGGCTCTCTGGAAGCATTTCATCAAGTATTACTATGAAGCATACGACAAGGCATTGACCCAGCGTAATGTGCGCATGGCCAACGACAAGTAAAAAGAATATAATTATCAACCAATTAAATAAAACTATGAGAATTCAGGCAAGCAACGCCAACACGCCCAATTGGCGTGAGATTAGTGTTAGGTCTTCTGTTCCCGCAGCACTCGAACCGCTGGACGAGATTGCTCACAACATGTGGTGGACGTGGAACAATGAAGTGGGTCACATCTTCAACGACATGGATCCACAACTTTGGCATGATGTTCAGCAGAACCCCGTGCTGTTCCTCGGTCGCATGAACTATGAAAAACTGGAGGAAATCGCTGCAAATAAGAAGATTGTTGACCGCATCAACAAGATTTATAAGGAGTTCCGTGCCTACATGGACGTGGAACCCGACAAGAAACGCCCCTCAGTGGCTTATCTTTGCATGGAGTACGGCCTCAGCCATGTGCTGAAGATTTATTCAGGTGGTCTCGGCATCTTGGCCGGCGACTATGTGAAGGAGGCTTCAGACTCCAACATCGACTTCTGCGCCGTTGGTTTCTTGTACCGCTATGGCTACTTCACTCAGACCCTCTCGATGGAAGGTCAGCAGGTGGCCAACTATGAGGCACAGGTGTTCCCAACACTGCCCATCGAACGTGAATTGGATGCCGAAGGCAATCAGGTGGTGGTAGATGTACCCTACAACAACTACACGGTTCACGCACTCGTTTGGCGTGTGAATGTGGGTCGTGTGAAACTCTATCTGCTTGATACAGACAACGAAATGAACTCTGAGTATGACCGTTCCATCACTCACGCCCTCTATGGTGGCGACTGGGAGAACCGTCTGAAGCAGGAGATTCTGCTGGGTATCGGTGGTGTGCTGTTGCTCAACAAGTTGGGCATCAAGAAGGACATCATCCACTGCAACGAAGGCCATGCAGCCCTTGCCAATGTGGAGCGTCTGGTTGAGTATGTGGAGAGCGGCCTGTCGTTCAACGAGGCTCTTGAGGTGGTTCGCACTTCATCGCTCTACACTGTTCACACTCCTGTGCCAGCAGGTCACGACTACTTCGATGCAGACCTCTTCGGCAAGTATATGGGTCAGTACCCTGCCAAACTCGGCATCAGTTGGGACGAGTTTGTGGGTATGGGCCGCGTGAACCCCGACGATAAGGGTGAACGCTTCTGCATGTCAACCTTCGCTTGCAACACCTGCTCTTGGGTGAATGGTGTAAGTTGGCTCCACGGCAAGGTGTCGAAAGATATGTTCAACGGCATCTGGAAAGGCTATTTCCCTGAGGAACTGGACAATGTAGGTTATGTGACGAATGGTGTTCACATGCCCACTTGGACTGCTTCTGAGTGGAAATCAGTCTATGAAAAATACTTCGACAAGAAGTTCCTTAGCGACCAGTCGAACGAGAAGATTTGGGAGGCTATCTATAATGTGCCAGACCAGGAGATTTGGAACACCCGTCTGGCTCTGAAGGCCAAACTGATAGAGTATATCAAGAAGGCATTCCAAGAGGACTGGCTGAAACATCAGGGTGACCCCTCTCGCATCGTTTCGATTGTGGAGAAGATTAACCCGAATGCACTGACCATCGGCTTTGCTCGTCGCTTTGCCACCTACAAGCGTGCCCACCTCCTCTTCAGCGACCTCGACCGTTTGGCCAAGATTGTGAACAACCCCAACTATCCTGTTCAGTTCCTCTTTGCCGGCAAGGCTCACCCTGCCGATGGCGCTGGTCAGGGTCTCATCAAAAAGATTTATGAGATTAGCCGTCGTCCTGAATTCCTCGGCAAGATTATCTTCTTGGAAAACTACGACATGAAGTTGGCTCGTCGCCTTGTGACTGGTGTGGATATCTGGATGAACACTCCGACTCGTCCACTCGAGGCTTCTGGCACATCGGGCGAAAAGGCACTGATGAACGGTGTGGTGAACCTCTCCGTGCTGGACGGTTGGTGGCTCGAAGGCTATCGTGAGGGGGCAGGATGGGCACTCACCGAGAAACGCACCTTCCAGAATCAGGAACAGCAAGACCAACTCGATGCAGCCACCATCTACTCGCTGCTTGAGAACGACATTCTGCCACTCTACTATGCTCGCAACTCTAAGGGCTATTCGGAGGGCTGGATTCAGACGGTGAAGAACTCAATCGCTCAGATTGCTCCACACTACACGATGAAGCGTCAACTCGACGACTACTTCACGAAGTTCTACAACCCGCTGGCTGCCCGTCGCAAGGAACTCTTTGCCGACAACTTCAAGAAGGCTAAGGACATCGCAGCATGGAAGGAACTGGTGGCTTCTCGCTGGGATTCCATCCGTGTGGTATCATACGAAAAGGCAGAGGATATGCTGAAGGGCGACGTGCTCTCGGGCAAGAAGTACAACCTCAAGTATGTGATTGACGAGCAGGGCCTTGACGATGCTATCGGCTTCGAACTCGTCACTATCTTCCGCGATGAGGATGGCCGTGAACACATCAGCCAGATTGACCCGCTGACAGTGACCAAGCGTGAGGGCAACCTCTACACCTTCGAGGGTACTCACGTCATTCCTACAGCAGGTAGTTTCAAGGTGGCTTACCGCATGTATCCCAAGAATGCAGACCTACCACACCGTCAGGACTTCTGCTACGTAAGGTGGTTTAACTAAGCCGCTGAAAGAAACATCGTTATGTCAATTGCACCATCTCCGCGTGGGGTGGTGCAATTTCTCTTTCTTGCAAGAATCCTTAAAGGGACTCTCCTCAAAGTGACTCACCCTATACGGGCGCACCCAAAAGTTTCTTAATTTAAGTTTCGGAAGTTCCAAACACTTCATTTTCAACAACGAATCAAGCGAATAATTCTATTTTGCCATGCGGCGAGAAGATGTATTTTCCTAATGCCGCAAGCGGCAACGAATGGAATCGAATGGCTACACTCAGCATTCGTTT
>DGSP01000059.1:88371-94358 GCA_002393555.1 Prevotellaceae bacterium UBA4359 | reverse complement strand
TGACGATAATTTTATCCAATAATTTAACGTCAGTTCGGTGTAAGGAATCGCTTTGCGAGAAATCCAGCAAATCTTCCCAAATCTTCCAAATAAAAATAGGATTTTGAAAGATTTTGAATAGATTTTGTATGATTTCTGCCTCGGAGAGGCAAACCCAAAGACAAGTCTTTGTTTTCTCACGTTAATACACTTCCGCACATGAAACTCACGGAAGATTCCTTCATGTCATGTGCCTCGCCACACAAGGTAGCGAGGCACATGCCTATCATTGCATCCGTGCAGCACATTCACCGCACAGAGAAAGCGCGTTTTGTCCCCCCAATTTCAGCGTGAAATCAGGAGAGTCTTTTCTTTACCACAGGTCTTCCTCGCCGGCAGCGGCAGCCTCATTCTCCATGTCTTCGATGATGAAGCGCTCGTTGCCAAGGGCAGGCTTGTTCTTATCGGCAGGATTGCTACTCATCGAAAGGCAAATCAGGCTTTCCGCTTCGATGGCATAAATGCCCATTTGGGGTTGCAAATATGTCTTTTTCATAAGTTTCTTTTTTAGAGTTTAATCATCTAATTTTACTTCCTACAAATTCTTGAAAATTCGTGGTTAATTTGTGGTAATTTATGTTTTATTCCAACACGAATATCCATCAATTAGCCACGAATTTTACTTGAATTATTTTACGGTTACTTCACGAAAATCTTGTAAGACTTACCGTCCTTCACCACGATGTTCAGGCCCTTCTGCAGGCTCTCCACCTTCGCACCGCCAGCGGTGTAAATGGCATCGTAGTTGCCAGAAGTCAGAGCCTCGATACCAGCAATGCCAGTTGCATCGCCACTTTCGGGGAAGAAGAAGCCGCGAACGTTGGCACCATTAGCAGGAGCGGTGAGGTAAGCATGGTTGTCAGAAACGTAGAGACCCGAATTGTTGGAAGGTGCACCTGCATCGTCTTGACCAGCAGTCACTACATAGAATGCAACCTTGCCGTCCTGATTCTGCAGCACGTAAGAGCCAATGGGAGCCTCAGTTCTTGCATAAACACCTGTGAGCAGACCTTCCTTGTAAGTCAGAGCAGTACCCTGTGCATCACCAGTCAGCGTCTCGTCCCATTCACCTTCGATGATGTATGGCTTGTTGGCCTCGATAGCATTAACCTCAGTGAGAGTCAGTGTGGTACCATTCACAGCATCGCAAGAGTAAACATTTACGCCCGATGGAATCGCAGCCACAGCGAATGGAAGCATTACAGTACCATAGCCAGCCTCTGTTGTGTTGATGGTGATAGAAGGCTTGTGGGTCTCAACGATGTTGAAGTCGATATGAGAGTTCACAGTAAAGACACCTGCATCTTGAGAACCGATGCAGCCACCTTTCACATTATTATAGATGTTGTAAACACCATCTGTAGAAGTGGCTATAATTGTGAACGCAGCAGCCTTCTCTGCATCTGTAGTGGTACGGATACCTGAACCATCACCAGAGCCATAACCAGTCTTACCATCGGTTAAATAGCGAACATTGCCATCGGCATCAATCTGGCTCAACAGATACTGGTTGCCTTCTACCTTCGTGAAAGTGAAGGCTTGAGCAAGGTTCTGATTAGCCTCGGCGGAGTACTTGATGTTGTAGTTGCCCTGATCCGTGCGGTCATTTGCAATGAACGTCATAGCCTTGTTGTCGTAAGTCCAACCAGCATAAGTAAGGATGATGTTGAAGAGTTGACCATCGGCAGGAGCGTTTAGCGTCTGCATGTCGGCAACAAATGCTTTAATAACATCAAGTGTCTCAGATAAGTAAGTCGAATTCCACTTATCTTGTGCCTTCAAAACGGCCTTCAGTGTCTCCTTGTCATAGGTTGCATACGTTTGAACGTAATTTTTATAGGTGTTAATCTTTTCCTCATTATACTGGAAAGCACCAGTACCGATATTGGCTTCTGGAACCTCTGTATTTTCATAGAGAGCGTATGCCTCTGCCAAGATTGTTTCGCAAATATCATCTTCTGCAGCACGGAAAAGCTTGATGTCACCATACACATACTGGCTCTGGCCACTCGTGTCGTAGTTCTTTTTGCGGAGACCAAGCACATAATCGCCTGCTTCACCTGTCTTGAAGATTGCTGAATAAGATTTCCATGCATTTACGTCAGCATCAGCATTGGTTGCATCCACAGGCAGGTCTGTTGCAGAAAGAGTAACAGCGGAGCCGTCGGGAGCAGCCATGCTTACATAACCATCCTTCTTGCAGTCGCCCCAGCCACCATATACGAATGTAATCTTATAATAAGTGTCGGCCTTCAGAGGCATCGTGTAGCAATCAGCATAGCCATAGTAGGCTGACTGCTTGGTGAAGAGAGCCTTCTTAGAAGAAGTGGCATTCAAGCCTGCGTTAGTACCGCCCATGTAGCGCACATTGTAACCATCGGCAGCAGCACCCTTTACACGCTGCCAGCCAATAGGATTGATGTTGCCATCCTGTCCGCTGTAATCAGACTCAAATGAGCCGTCGAAGACAGCGTTCACCTCTGTTTGGTTAGCAGTCCAAGTAGCACCAGTGATAGCAGCAGTTGCAGCCTGCACATCCTCCTGAGAATTGTTGGCAGTTTGGTCAATAGCCTTGGCTGCAGCGATAGCCTTGGCTGCATCAATGTTGTTGTAAGGAGCGTATTCGGTAGCATCAAAACCAAACACATAAGTGTTGATAGCCTCGTTCAAGGCTGCATAGTCTTCTGCTGTAGCAGCAACGAATGCCTCTTCTGGGGTCAGGTCGCGTACCTTCGTGTACTTCACATTCTTGAACGAGAGCCAAGAACTAGAGCAAGTGCTGAGCACGTTGAAGTTTACAGTGAGTGTACCATTCTTCACAAGACCTTTGGCTGTGTAAGTACCCAACTGGAACTGAGTCGTACCCACTGGAGTGCCTTCAGTCACGTCAACAGCAGCATAGTCGCCTTCGCCACCACCGTTCACGTCCATTGTGATACCTGTAACATCTGCTGCATTAGTTCCATTTATAGCACGTACTCGCACCCATGCTGAAACCTCATAGAGACCATTGTCAAGACCGGTCAACGTACCCGTCAAAGTCTTTGCGTCAAGATTCTTTTCATCTGCAATCCAATCCTGGAAGAAAGGAACGAGGAAGTTAGAACCATCGCTCACACCTTCCACAGACCAGTCGTTAATTGTGTAATTGTTGGGCCATGCACTAATCATATAGTTTGATGCTGGAGTATTGGTAGCCGCAGCATGCCAACCCACAGCAGCCACGCCCAGTGTGTTGCCTGCAACAGCGGCATCAGCATCAGCGAGAGTACCCTCTTTATAAGGAGTCTCAATATTTGCAATAGCCTCAGCAAATGTTGTAGCAGCAGCAGGAGTCACAAAATTATTGCCGGTCTGCAATGCCTTGGCATCAGCAATAGCAGCATCAGCAGTTGCGTATGCTGCCACAGAAGCCCGAGCATTGGCAATAGCAGCCTGAGCAGCATTGTAGTTGGCCACATTCTGTGTAGTGTTGTAGGCTTCAACGGCTGTGGTCTGAGCAGCAGCAACAGCAGCATTCATCTTGCCTTCTACGGCTTTCAACTCGCTGGGCAGAGCACCCACGTACTTCAGCGTGAAGTTGTCCACGCAGAGCCAACTGCTACCAGCACCTGTACCTACACCTTCGAAGCCAATCAAAGCCTCAGCCTTGTCGTCGAGTGCGAAACTAACAGTATAAGTGTTCTGTACATCACCTATCGTCACAGTCTGTTCAATGCCAGCAGCAAACACCTTGGCAGAAGTCACACTACGAGCCTTTACATCTGCTGTAAGTTCGTAAAGACCAGCGGGGAGTGCACCAATTGTCTGCGAAACACCGAATGTTCCATTGGGTTCCCATTTTTCAGCATAAATACTGCCAGTCTTGCCAAAAGATGTATTAGACTGAGCGGCTAAACCGCTGTTGGTCCAACCAACAAAATTGCTTTCAAACGATGGGTTCACTATGAGGGAGGTGAGGTCAACGTTTGTACCGCCATTGATAGTAGTGACAGCAGTGTTGTATGTGGCATACTTGGCTGCGGCAGTTGCAGCAGCGGCAGCAGCGGCATTCAGGTTGGCGGCTGCTGTAGTCAACTGCTCCTCTGTCACTGAACCGCCCAGGTCGATGGTGTTGTCAGAGATGGCTTTGTTGAGAACAGTCTTGTCAGCACCGAACATATCAACAGACAGGTAAGCCTGAGCGGCAGCAAGAGCCTCGTTGTAGGCTTTAACCGATGCTGCAAGTTCAATTTCTGTAGCAGAGAGTTCTTCTTCGCCATAATAAGTCATGCACCAGTTGTCGATGACGGTCCAGTCATCGGCAATCGTCGCATCTTTCTTAACACCAATTTCAAGAGAGGCATCATCAGCATCCACATACACATAGATGGTGTTCTTGTAGTAACCATTGGCAAAAGCCTCGCCGGCTGTAGAACGAGCATTAGGCACATAGCCTGCATTTGTGCTGGTGTTGAACGAACCAGCGACAGAACTTGACTTTGCCTCGTCATAGACAGACTTCAGAGGCTTCTCCACCGTACCAGCATACATGATAGCATTCTGAGCCTCAGTACCTGCTGCACGTGCTGCTGTAGCGGCATTGTTGTTACCAGCACGATAGAAACCATAGACACTCACACCATACATACCTTTTTTCAAACCAGTCAGCGTCTGTTTAATGGAGCCTGTTCCATTATAACGCTCTACCACATATGGGTTAATGGCCGTTGTTCCACTACCACGTTTAAGTTCAGTACTTGCGCCAAAGCCGCTCATCGTCCAAGCTTCGTTGCGGTTGGGGTCTGTATAGTCGTAAGAGGGACCCGTGATATAGAAAGAAGCATCTACAGGATTTTCAGCCGATGCATCAGCAAACATGGCCAAATAGTCATCCTTTGTACGAATATACCACTTTGCAGCATCCGATGTGGCAGTCAACGAACCAGAGAGTACGAATGAACCATCGGAACCCAGATACTTTGAGCCATTAGCAATTGTATAAACATTTTCTTCACCTGCCACGGCTGTCACAGTCCATACATTATTGTCACCATTATCCACGTACAAGTTATGTCCCAACTGGTTGCTGCCGACAACTTTGAGGATGTAACCGTCACCAGAAGCATTTAGTTGGAAAGGATAATCCAACACAGGAGAAAGTGTTGAACGAGTGAACCAGCCATATCCACTGGAAATGAATCTCCCTGATGCCTTGTTCTGCAAGTAGTACGTGGTACCACTCACAATCTGTGCCTGCGCCTTAAAGCCCAACGCACCGACGACACATAGTACCGCCAAAAGTAGTTTTCGTTTCATAAATAGATGTTGTTAATAAAAAGTTGATAATATGTTATTTTATTATATTATGTACGCGCATGAGGTAACACATTCAGCCCATGAAGGAGCCAGTGACTCTTTCATGGGCTGAATGTATGTGTTCCGCAGGTGCGGTTACCGGCTGGACGAAATACCCCCCATTTTTGACAACAGCGAAGAGGCCGCGCACGATGAGGTGTGTGGCATTGAGCAGTCGAGGTGCTACCATCAGGACGCTGTTCCGATGTTGGGTTTTGGTCATCTTAAAATGTATTTAGTGGCCAAATGTACGACCTTTCTTTTATTTTTGCAAATTTTTCTAAAGAAATGTTACATTTTCTTTGTTTTTTGCTACTTCTGAACGAAAAAGACAGAGAAAACGAAGGATTTTTTCTCACACAGAAAGCACAGAAATTCACAGATACATTTTTAGGAAAATCCATCGCTGAGGACGATTTTTTCTTTTTTATGTGTTGCCGCAAGCGGCTTGTTTTTTCTGAAACTAATTAATATAATTGGAATAATTCTGGTCACTAATTTCTATAATTATAATTTGTGGATAAAATTATTCTAATTATGCTAATTTGTTTCTTTATCCTCATCGCCGAGGGCGATTCTCTTTTTTATGTGTTGCCGCAAGCGGCTTGTTT
>DGSP01000059.1:86229-88245 GCA_002393555.1 Prevotellaceae bacterium UBA4359 | reverse complement strand
AATTATTGGAAATTATTGTCCAAGGAAAAAATGCGGCTTGCCGCATCATATCAACTATTTTTGTTCGACTACTTAATTGTTAATTATTAATTGTTAATTGTTCATTGCTCTCTGTTCAGTATTCGAAGGCACTGCCGCCTAAGAACTCGCGCAGGAGCGAGTGAGGAGGCAGCAGACTGACGGGGATGTCATGGAAATGCTGACACACCCATTTCAGACGTTGGGCCTCTTCGTAGTTGGGGTCATCATCTGGCACTTCCTCCAACAGGGGAAGTGCTTTCTGTTTCAGCAGGGCCAACTCATACTGGAAGGCGGTGCTGAAATTCACGTCGGCATTCTGCTGGAAGGGGATGACCCACTTCTCCTCGCCCCGGCGCACGGAGAGCCAACGGGCCAAGGTGGAGGAGGCTGAGGTGTTGCGGAACTGGGCATCGCGCACCATGCGGCGAATGAGGCGGTTGTCGGTGGTGGGATAGTAGGAGCCGTCGTCGTTCTTGGCCACGGTGAGGCCGGAAATGTAGATGCGGAAGAGGCTTTCGGGCGGAATGTCGCCTGTGAGGAGGGGGTTGAGCCCGTGGATGCCCTCCATGATGAGGATGTCGCCTGTCTTCAGGCGCATACGGCGGCCACTGCTCACACTCTTGCCCGTGGGGAAGTCGTAGCGCGGCAGCACGACTTCCTCGCCGTCCATGAGTTGCCGCAGATGCTGCTGGAAGAGGTTGATGTTGATGGCATAGAGGCTCTCGTAGTCATACTCTCCTGTCTCGTCGCGGGGTGTCAGTTCGCGGTCCACGTAGTAGTCGTCGAACGAGAGGCACTGCACCGAGTGGCCATGCGCCTCGAGTGCCATGCTGAGTTTCTTGCTGAAGGTGGTCTTGCCACTCGACGAGGGTCCGGCGATGAGGACCGTCTTCACCTTGGGGCGAGCGGCAATGGCATCGCCAATCAACTCTATGCCGCGCACTTGCAGGGCTTCCGAGATTTTCACCATCTCTTCGGCTTCGCCCCGGTCGATGGCGCTGTTCATCATGCCGATGGAGAGGCACACGGTCTTGATGCGCTTGCTGAACAGATACTTGCCTTTCACACGGCGGACGAGGTAGTCGATGGTCTCGTCGAGGGTCTTCCCCTCCAGTGCCGAATGGAGTTGTTGCGACACCTTCAGGAAGGCACCATTCACCTCTATCTTCTCCGAACTGCGGTTCAAACTTACTTCATTACTCATAAAAATGTTATATGTTAAGTAACTACACTATATTATCTTATACAATGATGTTTCTTCTCTTCGCCGCAAGCGGCTTTTTTCCTTGGACAATAATTGCCAATAATTTCCAACAATTGGTTCCAATAATTATTGGATAAAATTATTGTTAATTGTTGGACATTATTGTCCGAGAATCATGCGGCTTGCCGCATATATCAACTATTTTTTGTTCACCTACTGAGATGTCAACTCTCAAAAGGATTGGTGCCCCAAAGATAAGAAAACTATCGGCCAAAAACGGAAAAGAAAAAGTTAAAGAATGTTTTCGGCACAGAAAAAAGCCCGATTGCCCAAACTTTTAGCCTTTAATTTTAGTTTTTTCGCCTAAAAGTCGTACCTTTGCAGCGGCTAACTGGAGTGGCTCCATAGTTCAATGGATAGAACAAATCTCTCCTAAAGATTAGATCCGGGTTCGATTCCCGGTGGGGCTACCACATACCCTCTCCCCGACCCTTCCCCTGTAATGGGGAGGGTGAATCCAGGCCGGACGGGGGTCTTCTTCTGGCAGGGGGAAGTTTTGAGAGGGTATGGAGGGTGTTCACACGGGGTTAGTTTAGTTGGTAGAATATCGGTCTCCAAAACCGAGGGTCGGGGGTTCGAGTCCCTCACCCCGTGCATCCCCCCAAAAATAAGAAAAATAGTTTATATCATGCGGCAAGCCGCATTGTTTTCCCGGACAATAATTTTCAATAATTCCCAATAATTACGTCAGTTCGGTATAAGAGATGTTTTAATGATACGCCTTCGGCGGA
>DGSP01000059.1:84236-86047 GCA_002393555.1 Prevotellaceae bacterium UBA4359 | reverse complement strand
TAATTCTTACATCGAACTCACGTTTTTTTATGACTGATTGAGTTGAAGGCGAATCGTACAAATTGACCAACCGAAAAATGCCCCAAAACAGGTGTGAGTCACACCTATGCCATAGGTATGAGTCACACCCCTCCCGCAGGTGTGAGTCAGACCTGTTTTGAGGCTACGAGCGTGTACAAATTGAACAATCGGGAAAACGGCTGAAGCAGGGGTTTCAGCCATAAAAAATACGCGAGTTCGATGAAATTTACAAATATTAAATTCATGAAAAATTCGTGGCTAATTCATGGACATTCGTGTTTTATTTTGGACATAAATTATCATGAATTAGCCACGAATTTTTCATGAATTATTTTTGTTTGGATTCATCGAACCGACGTTAAATTGACGTAAATTCGGAGTAAGATTTACGTTTACTTTTTTCCTTCGCATTCTTCGCGCAGGAAGTCGGGGGTGCGGCGCAGGTATTCGTAGCCAAACTGGCAGCGGAGGCAGTCGCGGGGCTGGCAGTAGCGGCGGTGGAGGTGGATGAGGGCTTGGGAGTCGGCAGCGTTGTCGCAGGTGATGCCTGCCTCTGCCCAGTGGCGGATGATGGTGTTTTTCTCGGGTTTGAGTTGTTCCCAAAGGGAGAAAGCACGGTCGCAGAGGGTGGGGTCTGACTTGTACTTGCCATAGGCAAAGAGGATGGGGGCGACGCTGTTGATGATGAGCAGTTCGATGGAGGTTGGGGAGAGGGTTTTGCTGAGCGGCTGGGTGGGTTGGGAGGAGAAGGTGTAGTGGGTGTGCCAGTAGTCGCTCACGTGGGTGAGCAGGAGGGCATTGACCTGAGGGAGTGTCTGTGCGCTGATGAGCCGGGAGAGGTTGAGCCGTTGCTCATAGTAGAGCATGGCGAGTTGGGCGATGCGGATGTGGGGGAAGTTCTGGGGGCGGAGACGGAGGAATTTCCACGCTGTGGGGTCGATGGGGGTGAGGCTGAATTTCTGCCGCAGATAGCGGTATTCGCGTTGCAGACGGAGGGGGTAGTCGTCGGCGAGGTCGCTTTCGAGCAGTCCTGCCTGGCCGAAGAAGATGGCTTCTATCTGGAAGAGGTCGTCGCGATGCTTGCCCACTGCACTCAAGGGGATGGACTTTGCCCACTCTTCGAAGGTGTCGCCGTTGATGCCAAAGCCGAAGTTGCGGGCGAGGGTGACGAAGAGGGTGGCTTCCCAGTCTCTGTCAAGGGCGTCGCGACGCTGCATGATTTGGCGTGTGCGCTCTTCGAAGCGCTGGAGGGTGAGGGTGGTCATCCAGTTGTGGACGAGCAACGTGGGGAAATCGCCCACCACGGCTCGGCATCGGGGCGTGGCGTCGCTGCGGCTCAGGTCGGAATAGTTTTCACTCACGTAGCGAGGCACGGTGAGTTGCATCTGCGGAATTTCCTGTCCATTGGGATAGCGGAGGGGCTGGTCGATGTCAGCCGCCACGTGGAGGATGATGTTTTCGTAGGCTGCATCGGTGTCGTGGTGGTGGCGATACCAGTCGCTGGTGCGTTGGTGAATCTCCACGTTGCCCACCCACTCCACGCCGTCCAGTTTCACTTTTGCGCCGGTGAAGTCGGGGCCTGCGTCGGTGTTGTGGATGCCCGGATTGAGCACTTCCACCCTACGCCCGTCGGTGGTGCGCAATTCTTTCAGGGGGAAAATCTTATGTTTCCACACATAGTGCAGCAGTTCTTCCATGGTTTTAAGTAACTACACAAATTTATTTTATACAATGATGTCTCTTCTTTTCGCCGCAAGCGGCTTGGTTTTTCGGACAATAATTTCCAATAA
>DGSP01000059.1:36710-84183 GCA_002393555.1 Prevotellaceae bacterium UBA4359 | reverse complement strand
ACGATAATTTTATCCAATAATTTTTATTGGAACCAATTTTTGGAAATTATTGGACATTATCGTCCGAAAACATGCGGCTTGCCGCATCATATATACTCTACTGGTCATCTACTTACATGTTGCCGCAAGCGGCTTTTTTTCCTGAAACTAATTATAATAATTGGAATAATTTAGTTCACTAATTTCTATCATCAAAATTTGTGGATAAAATTATTCTAATTATGCTAATTTGTTTCTTGAAATCCATCGCCGAGGGCGATTCACTTTCTTATGTATTGCCGCAAGCGGCTTGTTTCTCTTGGACAATAATTTTCAATAATTAACGATAATTTGATCCAATAATTATTATTGGAACCAATTTTTGGAAATTATTGGAACCCTTTAGCCGAGCGAAGCCAATTATTGTCCGAGAATCATGCGGCTTGCCGCATGATATCAACTATTTTTGTTCACCTACTTATCAATTTACTGTGGGAAGTTCTTTTACCGCTTTGCGGGCTTTAGAAAAACAAGAAAAAATAAAAAAATACAAGAAAAAATCTTGTCAGGTTTTGAGGTCTTACAACCTTTATAACTTCAATGCCTTATTTTTTCCTATTTTCTTTTGTTTTTTCTTGTTTTTTAGAGGCCGCCGAAGGCGTAAATCAAACAACCGAAACTTGAATTATATCAATTTTTGTTCAAAGGTAGTGATTTTAAGCGAAAAGTGAAAAGTGAAGAGTGAAAAATCTAAATTACCATCTATCCGAACAGAGGATACTTAGATTTTTCACTCTTCACTTTTCACTTTTCGCTTTTTTACGTACCTTTGCAGTGTTTTTATCGTTTTATCGTTCAAAAAACACAAAAAGAATGAAAATCGCATTGATAGGATATGGCAAGATGGGCAAGATGATAGAGCAGATTGCCTTGAGCCGAGGCCACGAAATCGTGAGCATCATCGACATCGACAATCAGGAGGACTTTGAGAGCGAGGCATTTGCCAGTGCCGACGTGGCCATCGAGTTCACCACCCCCTGGACCGCATACGACAACTACCTGAAGGCATGGAAGGCCGGAGTGAAGGTGGTGAGCGGCAGCACGGGCTGGCTGAAAGAGCATGGCGACGACGTGAAACGGGCCTGCACCGAGGGGGGAAAGACTCTCTTCTGGGCCAGCAACTACTCTATCGGCGTGGCCATCTTCAGTGCCGTGAACAAGTATCTGGCCAGCATCATGAACCAGTTTCCGCAGTATGACGTGAAGGAGGTGGAGACACACCATGTGCACAAACTCGACCACCCCTCTGGCACGGGCATCACGCTGGCCGAGCAGATTGTGGAGCGGCTGGACCGCAAGAAGGACTGGACGATGGGCTATCTGCAACAGCCCGACGGCACGGTGGAGGGAAGCGACGAGGTGGCTGCCGACCTGCTGCCCGTGAGCAGCATCCGCAGGGGCGAGGTGCCGGGCATCCACTCCATCACATGGAACAGCGAGGCCGACCAAATCACCATCACCCACGATGCCCACTCGCGTCAGGGCTTTGCGCTGGGTGCCGTCATTGCTGCCGAGTTTACGGCTCAGCATGAGGGACTGCTGAGTACGGACGACTTGTTTAAGTTTTGAAAAAAGAATCAATCAAGTGAATAGTGAATAGTGAAAAGTGAATAGTGAAAAATCTAAGTTACTTTTGCTAATGAAATGCCAACATACCGCATGGCAGGTAACTTAGATTTTTCACTATTCACTCTTCACTTTTCACTTAAAAATATTTACAATCATGGCTTTTGACTATAAGAATTTCAAGAAGACGCGGTCGAAGGAGACCGACAAACCCGAATGGGCTGGATGGAAATGGGTGAAGTTTGGTGTGGCCACGGTGTGCTATCTGGCTTTCCTCGTGTGGGTGAAGTCGTGGTGGGGACTCATCGTGGTGCCTTTCATCTATGATGCCTACATCAGCAAGAAAATCAAGTGGACGTGGTGGAAGGAACTGGAGAGCGATGTGGCCCGCACCATCATGAGTTGGGTGGATGCCATCGTGTTTGCGCTGGTGGCGGTGTATTTCGTCAACAACTTCTTCTTCCAGAACTACCAGATTCCCTCTTCGTCGCTGGAAAAGACGCTGATGACGGGCGACTTCCTGCTGGTGAGCAAGATGAGTTATGGCCCACGCATTCCGCAGACCCCCCTCACCATGCCCCTGACGCAGCACACCATCCCGATGCTCAACTGCAAGTCCTACATCGAGTGGCCGCAGTGGGAATACCGCCGCGTGAAGGGCTTTGGCAAGGTGGAACTGGGCGACATCGTGGTGTTCAACTACCCTGCCGGCGATACGGTGGCCGTGAGTTACAACGGCGACTACTACAGCCTCTGCTATCAGGAGGGCTGCATGATGGCTGCCGAACGGGGCGTGGAAGTGCCGCTGATGCAGTCGCTCTCACGCGAGGAACAGCAGCAGGTGTGGGACCAACTCTATGGAGCCGGCAAGCAGATTGTGGCTGCGAAGACGAACGTGTATGGCAGCGTGGTGACCCGCCCTGCCGACCGCCGCGAGAACTACGTGAAGCGGTGTGTGGGCCTGCCGGGACAGACGCTGGAAATCAAGGACAAGATTATCTACGTGGATGGCAAGAAGGAAGACACCCCCACGTTTGCCCAGTTCAACTATAAAGTCTATACATGCAACAGTCAGGTGCTCAGCGACGAGATGTGCGAGGAACTGAACATCAGCGACGAGGACCGCGACAAGATTCTTGACCACAACCAGGGCATCCCGCTCACCCACATGGCCGTGGAGGCACTCAGAGCCAACAAGGAGTTCTGCGACAGCATCGTGGAGGTGAAGGATGGCTATTGGGGCAACCTCTACCCTCTCAACCACCAGTATGGCTGGACACGCGACAACTACGGCCCCATCTGGATTCCGGCCAAGGGCAAGAGCGTGAAACTGACACTGGACAACCTGGCCATCTACGAGCGACCCATCCGTGTGTATGAGAATAACAAACTGGAAGTGAAGGACGGCAAAATCTTCATCAACGGCCAGCCCACCGACTCCTACACCTTCAAGATGGACTACTACTGGATGATGGGCGACAACCGCCACAACTCGGCCGACAGCCGCTACTGGGGCTTCGTGCCAGAAGACCACGTGGTGGGCAAACCCCTCTTCATCTGGCTCAGCCTCATCACCGACCGCTACGGCAAGTCGCACGGGGTGCGCTGGAGCCGCCTGTTCACTTGGGTGGATAATATTAAATGAAAAATCTCTTTAAGTGAAAAGTGAAGAGTGAAAAATCTAAGTTACTTTTGCTAATGAAATGCCAACATACCGCATGGCTGGTAACTTAGATTTTTCACTTTTCACTCTTCACTTTTCACTTTCCAACCAACGACTCTCTTCAACCTAACAGCATGGTCCTTCCTTCCGCCTACCTTCCCCCCATCTCATGGTTCTCCCCCCTCGTCAAGGGAGAACCCGTGATAGTGGAGCAGTATGAGAACTACCAGAAGCAGACCTTCCGCAACCGTTGCACCATCGACTCACCCAAC
The DNA here is from genome assembly GCA_002393555.1 of Prevotellaceae bacterium UBA4359. Taxonomy (GTDB): domain Bacteria; phylum Bacteroidota; class Bacteroidia; order Bacteroidales; family Bacteroidaceae; genus Minthosoma. The sequence goes on along the minus strand of DGSP01000059.1, from coordinate 80,643 downwards.
GGCCCACTCGCCCTGTCCATCCCCGTGGACCGAAGCACCTTCCATGGGGGGCATTGCCTGATGAAGGACGTGCGCATCAGCACCCACACCGACTGGCAGCGTCAGCATTGGTACGCACTCGAGACGAGTTACTTCAACTCTCCCTTCTTCGAATATCTGCAAGATGACTTCCGCCCACTCTACGAACAGCACTGGACCTTCCTCATCGACTTCAACGAGGCACTCATCCGCCAGTGCTGCCAACTCATCGGCCTACAGCCCGACCTGCAACGAACCTCCCACTATTGCGGAGTAGATGACCCACAGCCACACTTCCGCCCCACCCCCTACTATCAGGTCTTCAGCCAGAAACATCCCTTTCTGCCCGACCTCAGCATCATCGACCTCATTTTCAACATGGGAAACGAAAGCATCCTCACCCTCCTGCACAGCACGAGACCGACGGAGGAAACCCGGTGACACTATTTCAGGCACTCCGCTGCAGCCACCACCTCAATCTCCACCAGTGCATTCTTCGGCAACGTCTTCACCGCCACCGCCGAACGGGCAGGATAAGGCTCCGCAAAAAACTCGGCATACACACCGTTCATCTCGGCAAAATCGGCCATGTCGGCCATGAACACCGTCGTCTTCACCACATTCGCCATCGACAGCCCAGCCTCTTCCAGAATCGCCTTCACGTTCTGGAGCGACTGCCGCGTCTGCTCCTTGATGCCTCCTTCGCGGAATGCACCCGTGGCAGGGTCCAGCCCCAACTGACCAGATGTATATACAAACTCTCCCACCTGAATGGCTTGGCTGTAGGGACCAATCGCCCCCGGAGCCTTCTTTGTACTAATTGCTTTCATATAAATTGAATTTTACTTCAGAACAACTTCTTATAGTAAGATTTTACTTCTTCATATTTCAATGTTTTGAAGAACATCTTGCCAGCAATCGTAGGATTCAATTGCCATACATCATCCATATCGAAAGTTATATATTTCCCATCGTCCTGACAATCTTTTGCATAGACAAAAAATAGTGGAGTGATTTTGAAACCAGAAATTTTTCCACCACCTCCACGTTCTCTTCTCATCTCAAGTTTGCTTTTTTCAAGTCTTATAGTAGTTCCGTTAATGTTTGGAGCATATTGCAACATTAGCCGCCCAAATGCGCCAGGAGTCCAAACTTTGTAACGATTTCTACCAGATGGCCTGATTTCTCCTTCAAGTTTCGCCCACAACTGAACTTGATTTGCAGGCATCATAACAAAAGAGCCATTTCTATCTTCTGTGCAGATTACATCTGCGTATTTCTTTGTGTAATTGTTAAAAACGGCAAGATTAATACTATTACTGGAAAAATTGCAGATATTATGGCCTATGTTCTCGAAAAAGTTTAAATCCTTCTGCTCATCTAACATTGCTTCAAATTGTGGATAATCAGCAAGAAATTTCTTTGTTACTATCAGTTTCCCGTCTTCGCCGTATTTAGGCAAGTCTGGCTCACTTGTTTTTGCACCAGGTTCTTTGAACTCAATAGTGTAAATAACCAAGTCTATTACAGTAATCAAAGCACTGTCTATTCCGCCACTGCCACCAGCCTGAATCAACATTCTCCGCTTATCCTTCGTTGAATATACATAACGAGGTACTAAATTGTAAGAGTTGATTAAACTCACGACTTGTGATGGAATAAAATCTGGCTCGTTTGTACAATTTATGAACAAGTCAAGTTTCAGCATATTCGCAAGAGTCTGAGCATAAACGCACTCGCTGAAAACAGCAGGCTGAATGTTGCTTCCATACTCAAAACTTTTTTGAATCTGATATTCCAATGCAGGACATTTAGTTTTCAAGTCTTGCAAATCTATGTCTGTACTCCGTTTTTTTGCAAGTTCCCAAAGTTTTTTTCTTTCTTTTTTGTTGAAAATAACTTTTGTTTGGGCAATACTATAAAATTCCTGCATTATTTCTTTTTGCAGTTTTGTCAATGGAATTATCTTGTCTTTCATACACTTACTTTTAATGCCATGTTAGAATGTATCAAATCCATAGTTGAGTTATCAACTTTAAGATTTAGAATTTCTAGAAATCTTTGATTGATTCTGTCACGATATTGTCGAGGGTATTTTATGTTTTCTTGAATGCCTACATTCTTTTTCTTGACGACAAATTCATGTGCTCTGCTAGACATTTCTCTTACAATTGCCTTAAAGACAACATGGTCTTCTTCAGAAAGAGAACCATAGAATATAGGCATCTTCAAAAGTAAACTGACAGGATAGGTAATGCCTCCATCAAATAGTCTCCAATGCCAATATACAAAAGAAGAATTTATTAGACAATACGCATAATTAAACTTTTTTTCATCGTCAAAATGGAGAGTAATCTGCCCGTTTCTATTCATCGTACCAGAAGTTGCACTTGTAAAATAGCGACAAGTATTGGGCATAGAAAGAACAAACTCTCCATTTTTTGAAACGAGTTCAGCAAATATGTGATATTCAGATTTTTCTATTATACAATCATACAACGGTTGCAGTTCTTTGAAACATTTATAATACATTGGGTTGTCTGGCGCTATTTTTTGTTTCTTAGGTGACAAGAAACTTTCTAACGTCTTGCATTGAAGTAAGGCTTTCCGCTCCGTGGACTTAAAACGGATAAGTGGAGTAAGTCTAAAACCATCTGAATTATTTTTCCGAACTACCGTAATTGCCGCCCGGACAGAATTGCTGGTATTGGTATTAAAGATGCCATGCTTTTTTCCACAGAAAATACTTCCAGGAACATTATCAAAGGAATAAATCTCTCCATTATACTGATTCAGCACTTTTCTAAGAGAATAGAACTTTGCTCCCGAAATGAAACTGTAGGGCGTGATGATGACAGAGGAGAGACTTTCTTGAATAATTTTCTCCATGAAAATAGAGTATAATTCGCGCGAATCATGGAGAACTTTTGTATTAGTCCAATACAACCCTTTTTGCTGTATTGCAGCATAAGGAGGATTAGATATAACTTTACAATTCTTGGGCAATTCCATTTTAGAAGACATGAAATCTCCTGCTACAGCATGAATCTTGTCTTCATATTCTTTACCATACTTCAACAATATCGATGTCTTACAAATTCTCAGTGCAACAGTATCAATGTCATATAAATACAAGTCCCCTTTGCTAAGCAGTTGAAGGGCTCTTTCTTTACCTATATAATCTAAATATGTTAGAATCAGTTTTCCAGTTCCGCAACCGACATCACAGATGTTCTGCCCAACAAGAGAGTCAAACCATTCACTCATAACGGCGGCAACATCGTCAGGCGTATAATATTGTCCGTTCTTCTTTTTTTGCTGTTTGTCTTGGATAGCAAGTCCTATCTCATACATCTCACCAAAGTTCCTTACATTCAGAAAATCAACATTTTCACCATAAGCAAGGACGTAGTCGCAAATATAGCACCAAGTGTGTTCAAGCCCGTATGTTTCAATGTCTTTCATATAATATTCAAGTGAGTAGTTTTTTAACTTTGAAACAATCTCACTTGAAAGATTTACAACAATATCCTTGTTTTGAACACGGTCATCCATTGCAAATACATCATCAAAAAGCATTCTTTGGCAACAATCTCCTCTCATGGCCATTGATAATCATTAAGTTTTGTGCTTTCTTTTTCATTCCTATAAGAATAGGTTGCAAAGATACGATTAAGTGAGGACAATACAAAATAAAGGCTGGGATTTTTTCGTTTTCAGGGGCGGGCATGGGGAACTTCTGTGAGGTCAGCGATACAATGTTTTTCTGTCAGCAACAAAAGAAGATGGAAAAGGCGTACCCCTCGGGTACGATGTGCCGTAGTCGAGGGGTACGGCAGGTCGTAGTCGAGGGGTACGGCTGTGAGGGTTGAGGGTTTAGAGTTTAAGGTTAGGGTTTGGAGTTGAGGGTTGCCACGACATATTCGGATTGGGTGCCGATGCGGAACTTGCCGCCCCAGATGCCGATGCCGGAGGAGATGTAGTAGTGGGTGTTGCCGCGCTGGTGGTTGCCCCAGGAGCATTCGTAGATGGCGTCGGTAATCCATGAGATGGGCCAGACCTGGCCCCGGTGGGTGTGGCCGCTGAGTTGGAAGTCGATGTGGGACTGCTCGGCCAGTTCGAGGTTGTAGGGCTGGTGGTCGAGCAAGATGGTGAAGACTTTCTCTGTAGGGGGAGTTGGAGAAGGTGTGGAGGGGAGGGAGGTGTCGGTGGCGAGTTGGGCATGGGCCTCTGTCGCCAGTTCCTTGACAGACTTGCGGTGGAGGTTGGTGCGGTCGTCGCGTCCGATGATGACGAGGGTGCTGTCTATCACGGCAGAGGAGTCGCTGAGGAGGTGGATGCCGGCCTGGCGGAAAAACCGTTGGGCTTCGGGACAGCCGCTGTAGTATTCATGGTTGCCCAGACAGGCATAGATGGGTGCGTGGAGGCGGTGGAACTCGGCGGCCATGTCTTCTTCGATGAGGGGGCGAATGCTGCCATCGATGATGTCGCCGGCAATGAGGATGAGGTCGGGCTGTTCGGCATTGACCATATCGACCCATCGGGCGAGTTCGGTGCGGGGGTTGTGGTAGCCGAGATGGAGGTCGCTCAGCATGACGATTCGGTAGTCCTTGGCGAGGGGTTTTGTGGTGGTGAGTGTGAGGGGCACACGCACTTTGTGCTTGTAGTGGAGGTTGCCGTAGAGGAAGACGGCGAAAATGGCCACAAAGATGCCTGCCACCGACCACCAATTGCCGTAGAGCCACGAGCGGGGAACGAGATGGACGAGCCGTCCGAGGTCGAGCAGGAGGAAGGTGAGGACGAGATAGAGCATGATGAAGATGGAGGAGGTGCCTATCTCGTAGAGCATCTGCGACAGCGCAAGGGGGAGCGTGTCAAGATTTTTGTTCACGATGAAGAAAAGCAGCCCGAAGCAGCCTGTGCCACAGAGGATGACGAGGCTCTTCCAAGCCCAATGGAGTGGTAGCAGTGTCCAGATGTGCCAGCCGATGTATGCGATGCCCACCAATGGCAGGAGAAAGAATAGTATTGCCCACATTTTCATGAATGATTGCGTTTGGTGTACAAAGTTAGGGAATAAAATCCAAAGCAATAAACTTTTCTCGTCATTTTTCTCTCTATTTCTTGGAGAGAACAAAAGAAATGCCTAATTTCGCAGACGATAAACCTTTTAATTGATAGATAAGAGAATATGAGAAAGAAGTTAGTGGCCATGAGCATTGGCCTGTTCATGTGTTGTGTGTGGGTCTGCGCACAAGAGGCCGGAAAGAATGAACTGCAGCAACGGGCTGAGTCGGAATACACGAAGGGCAACCCGGTTGCGGCACGTGCCTTGTATATCAAGGCATTCGAGAGTTATGTGAACAGCGGCAACCTGAAGCAAGGCGTGGAGTGTGGCGTGAAGGGCAACAAACTCTACTATGAGAAAGAGAACCTCTACAAGGAGGCCTTCGACCTGCTGCGCCGCATAGACCAGACCATCGAGGCGAAGGGACAGGGCGCGAACAAGGCTGCCCTGCACTACTGGACGGCGAAGGAGAGGCATCTGATGTATATGAAGATGAGAAAGATGGAGAGCGCGAAAGAGCAGATGAGGAACATGGAGAATCATGCCCAGGCGGCGAACGATGCGGCAGTGAAGAACGACCTGCTCTACACGAAGACCATCTACTACTACTCCATCGGTCAGAGCGAAAAGGGCAATGCCACCTTCAAGGAGATGGCCGACCAGTTGACAGCCTCGAAGGAGTATGGCAAAGTGGAGGAAGTCTATCAGACCCTCATTGCCAACGGGCGCAAGAGCAACAGTGCCAGTCTGGTGGCCGAAAGTTACAAGAGTTACATGGCCTGGAAAGACTCCGCCTCGGCACTGGTGCTGGCCGACACGGTGGGTGTGCTGCAGAAGCAGATTGCCGCCAACGAGGCAGAGATTGAAGAGAAGGACAGTTCGCTCACAGCACGTCAGGCTGTCATCGTGGGACTGGGCATCTTGGCGGCAGTGCTGGCGGCAGCATTAGTGCTGGGAGCCCTCGTACTGATGCGCTACATCTACAGCAACCGCAAGCAGAAGAAAACCATCAAGTTGCTGAACGAGAACAACGCCCTGAAAGCCCAGTTCATCAACAACATCTCGGCCCAGTTAGCCCCCACCCTGCAGAAACTGGACCAAGGCATCCCTGAGGTGAAGGCTCTGCTGGACTTTTCCGACCACATCCAGACCCTGTCGGCATTGGAAAACACGGCAGGAGAAACCGTGGAGAAGGAAGATGTGCAGGTGGGGACACTCTGCGAGGGCCTGATGGAGCAGTTGCAGGGAAGGGTGAAGAGCGGTGTCAATCTGAAAGTGGACGCACCGAGGATGACGGCACACATCAACCGGGAGTACGTCTCACACATCCTGCTGCACCTGCTGAAGAATGCCGCCCAATACACCCCAGAGAACGGACACATCACGTTGGAATACAAGAAGCGAGGCGCACACAAGCATCAGTTCCTCGTGTCGAACACAGGCAGCAGCATTCCAGAAGAACAGCGCGAAGAAGTCTTCAAGCCCTTCCGCCAGGTGCGCGACCTCACCACGGGCGACGGTCTTGGCCTGCCCATCTGCAAGCGGATGGCACTCAACATGAACGGCGACCTCGACATCGACCCTGCCTTCACGAAAGGCACACGGTTTGTGCTGCATCTGCAAGACGATTGAAAATGTAAGTGAAAAGTGAATAGTGAAGAGTGAAAAATCTAAATTACTTTGCTCATGAGGAACATCCCGTATGGCTGGTAACTTAGATTTTTCACTTTTCACTATTCACTTTTCACTTCAAATGGTCTTCAAAGTAGCGGGTGATGACGTTGTGGAGATGAACTCGGTCGGTACCCATCATGTTGTGACCGTCGCCGGGATAGGTGAAGAGGTCGGGATAGGTACCAGCATCGATGCAGGCCCGCATGAAAGACAGCGTGTGTTGAGGCACACAGACAGGGTCGTTTCCTCCATAGATGACGAGGAGACGGCCTTTTAAGTTTTTGGCCTTGCCAAGCACGGAAGTCTCTTCGTAGCCCTCTGGATTGGTTTGTGGGGTGTCCATGTAGCGTTCGCCATACATGACTTCGTAGAATCGCCAGTCGATGACGGGGCCGCCTGCCACGCCCACTTTGAACACGTCGGGGTAGGTGGTCATGAGGCTGGTGGTCATGTAGCCTCCAAAACTCCATCCATGCACTCCAAGGCGGTCGGCATCGACGTAGGGGAGGCTCTTCAGGTATTCCACTCCACGGAGTTGGTCTTTCATCTCTTCCACGCCGAGATGGCGGAAGGTGGCTTGCTCGAAGGCGAGTCCGCGATGTTCGCTGCCCCGATTGTCGAGGCAGAACATGACGTAGCCTTGCTGTGCCATCCAGATGTCCCAGCCCCGTGCGCCCCAATGGGCGGTGGCGTCGATGTTGTGGGCATGGGGGCCTCCATAGACATAGACGACGGCGGGGTATTTCCGAGTGGGGTCGAAGTGGGTGGGGAGGATGAGGCGATAGTAGAGGTCGGTCTCGCCGTCGGCTGCTTTGATGGTGCCTACTTTGATGTCTGGCACTTCGTATTCGGCCCAGGGGTCGGGGGCGGTCAGGATGTTCTGTGCGTGGCCTTTGGTGGTGGACACGATGTCGATGTGGCGAGCGATGAGGGGCGAGGAGTAGTTGTCGATGAAGTGGGTGCCAGACTCGGAGAGGGTGGCATGGTGCCAACCTGTGGGGTTGCCGAGCAGGGTGCGCCGGCCTTTCATATCGACGGAGAAGACGTTTTGCTGCAAGGGGTCTTGTTCGTTGGAGGTGTAGAGGATGGTCTTGGCGGCGGTGTTGAAGCCCAGCACTTCCATCACTTCGAAATTTCCTGTGGTGAGTTGCTTGACTTGCTTGCCCGACTTCACATTGTATATATAGAGGTGGTTGTAGCCGTCGCGGCGAGTCTGATAGATGAACTGGGTGTCGTCCCACGGCAAGAACTGGATGGGATGGGTGGGTTCGAAGTATTTGGGATTGTCTTCGGTAAAGAGGGTGCGGAGTTTCTGGCCTGTGGCGGTGTCGTACTCGTCGAGCGAGCCGTGGTTCTGGTCGCGGTTGAGTTCGATGAGGTAGAGGCGGGTGCCGTCGGGCGACCAGGAGATGTTGGTGAAGTAGCGGTCGGTGGGGTCGCCGGTGTTGAGATAGATGGTCTTGGCGGTCTGTGGGTTGAAGATGCCTACATAGACTTTGTGGGAGGTTTCGCCTGCCATCGGGTAGGGGTCAGGGGCGAGCGTGGCGCATCGGGTGTTCTCTTCTTGGGGGTCGGTGGGGAGGGTGATGTTGACTTGCGGATATTTTGTCACCATGCTCTGGTCCATCTTGTAGAAGGCGAGCAGGGTGCCGTCGGCGTTCCAGAAGGTGCCTTTCTCGATGCCAAACTCGTCGCGGTGTACGCTGGTGCCATAGAGGAGGTCGGCACTGCCGTCGGATGAGACTTGGTGTGTCGTGCCGTCAGCGGTGAGTACGTAGAGATTGTGGTGGGCGGTGTAGGCCAGAGAGCGTGACATCTTGTTCCAGTCGGCATTGCTGGCTTCGGGAGGGAGGGTGGCTTTCCAGATGACCTTCCGATTGTCCCAATCCACGAGTGTCTTTTCGCGTCCACGGTCGATGAGGAGGTGTGGCTTGTGGGGGTCGGGGAAGGTGACGCTATAGAGGTGGTCGATGGTTTTCCGTCCGTGGGCTGCGAGAATGCTGTTGATGTTCTCCAGTGTAAGGGTGGCCAAAGCAGGACTGATGACCTGCCCGTCAATGTTCTTGCAACGGTCAATGCCCAGTTCCATGCAGGCATCGCCCCACCAGGTGAGGTACTTGGTGGCTGGATAGGAATGGGCGTAGTAGGTGGAGCCGCCCGGAATGAGGTCGTCGATGGTAAAACATTTCTTCTGTGCCATAAGTGGAAGTGTGAGTAAGGCTAAAAGGAATAGCAGGGGTGTCTTTTTCATTTTATTGTCTTTTTTCTTCGTTTAGAATCTGTTGAAGCGGGATGAGCACGAAGTCGCGCTCATACATGTGGGGATGGGGAATGGTGAGTTCCTGGGTGGCGAGGTGGAGGTCGTCGTAGAGGAGGATGTCAATGTCGATGATGCGGTCGTGATACTGCCCTCCGACCGACTTGTGGGTGCGTCCGAGGTCGCGTTCTATCTGCTGCGTGACGTGCAGGAGGTCGAGGGGAGCGAGTCGGGTTTCGACACATACGGCGGCATTGAGGAAGGTGTTTTCACTCTCAAAGCCCCACGGTTCTGTAGCAAGAAAGGCGGATTGTGCCCTGATGGGGCCAATCCGCCTTTCTATTTCCGAGATGGCGGACAAAAGATTCTTCTCTTTGTCGCCAAGGTTTGTGCCAAGTGAGAGATATGCTATATGCATCATGTACAATTTACCTTGTACAATTTTGGGGGGTTAGTCGATGATGAGCATGGCATCGCCAAAGGTGCCGAACATGTAGTCTTCCTTGAGGGCTTCTTTGTAGGCATCCATCACGAGGTCGTAGCCTCCATAGGCGGTGACGAGCATGAGCATGGTGGTGAGGGGCTGCTGGAAGTTGACCACAAAGGCATCGGCCACGCTAAAGTCGTAGGGCGGGAAGATGAACTTGTTGGTCCATCCCTCGAACTCCTTGATGTAGCCTCCAGGCCCTACGGCTGTCTCGAGGGCGCGGAGGGTGGTGTTGCCCACGGCGCAGACTTTGTGACCGCTCTCCTTGGCTTTGTTCACGATGTCGCAGGCTTCTTTGTTGACAAACATCTGCTCAGAGTCGGTCTTGTGCTTGGTGAGGTCTTCCACATCGATGCTGCGGAAGTTGCCCAGTCCGGCATGGAGTGTGATGAAGGCTTGCTCTATGCCCATAATCTCCATGCGCTTCATCAGTTCGCGCGAGAAGTGGAGTCCAGTGACTGGCACGGTGACGGCTCCTTCGTGGCGGGCATAGATGTTCTGAAAGCGTTCGTGGTCTTCTTCTTCGGCAGGACGATGGGCGCGAATCTCGTCGGGGATGGGGGCTTCGCCCAGGTTGTAGAGGGTCTCTTTGAAGACATCGTGGGGGCCATCGTAGAGGAATCGGAGTGTGCGACCACGCGAGGTGGTGTTGTCGATGACTTCGGCCACGAGCGATTCGTCGGGACCGAAGTAGAGTTTGTTGCCGATGCGAATCTTGCGGGCAGGGTCAACGAGCACGTCCCACAGGCGGAGGTCTTCGTTGAGTTCGCGCAACAGGAACACCTCGATACGTGCGCCTGTCTTCTCCTTGTTGCCATAGAGACGTGCGGGGAATACCTTGGTGTCGTTGAACACAAAGGCATCGCCTTCCTCAAAATATTCGATGATGTCCTTGAAGAGACGGTGTTCGATTTTCCCTGTCTGCTTGTGCACCACCATGAGTTTGGCCTCATCGCGGTTGTAGAACTTGGTTTCGGGATTGTAGGTGCGAGGATAGAGGGCTATCTTCTCGTCGGGGAGTTTGAACTTGAATTGTGAAAGTTTCATATTTTTATGTACGATTTACGATGTACCTTTTTATCACTCTGTTGGTTGATTTTCAATGGTCTGAGAGTCGAGCCATTGGGGGAAGTCGTTGATGTCCATGCAGTCCTGCAGGGTGTATGAACCGATGCGAGTGCGGACCAGCCCTGTCAGATAGCCGCCCGAGCCAAGTGTCTGGCCGATGTCGCGGGCAAGGGCACGGATGTAGGTGCCTTTGCTGCACACCACGCGGATGGTCAGCGAGAGGTGGGAACCCGCGAGGTTCTTGCCCTGATACTTGATGCGTTCGTGTGGGTCGGCACTCTCGTCGGTTTCGGTGTTTTCCACTTCGCCGAAATGGAGCAGTTCCAGTTCGTCTATCACCAATATCTTGGGTTTCAACTCCACGTCTTCACCCTGCCGTGCATACTTGAAGGCGCGTTTGCCATCCACTTTCACCGCCGAGAAGGTGGGTGGCACCTGTTCGATGCGTCCCACAAACGCCTTGAGTGCATCTTCCACCAGTTGACGAGTGATGTGTGCCGTGGGGAAGGTGGCATCTTCGGCTGTCTCCATGTCGAAGGAGGGAGTGGTGGCACCGAGTTTGATGGTGGCCACATACTCTTTGGTGTGTGCCTGCAGTTCGTCGATGAGTTTGGTTTTCTTGCCTGTGCAGATGATGAGCACCCCTGTGGCCAAGGGGTCGAGTGTGCCGGCATGCCCCACCTTCAGTTTCTTCACACCCAGACGGTGCGAGAGTTCGCCCCGCACTTTGGCCACCACGTTGAAGGAAGTCCAACGGTAGGGCTTATTGAAGATGAGGATTTCGCCTGCTTGAGGATTCATGCACTTGAAAATGGTTAAATAATCGTGAGTTCATGTCCCATGAGGAGCAGAATCAGAATGATGCCTCCGACCACGATTCTGTACCAACCAAATGCCTGGAAACCATACTTCTGCACAAAGCGGATGAAGAACTTGATGGCCAGCAAGGCCACGACGAAAGCCACCACATTGCCGATGATGAGCGTGTCGAGATTGTTCAGAATCAGTTCGGAACCTCCGTCCTTGAACAGTTTATACATCTTATATACAGTGGCACCAAACATGGTGGGCACAGCCAAAAAGAAGGAGAATTCGGCTGCATTCTTGCGGGTCATCTTCTGCGCCATGCCGCCTACGATGGTGGCCATCGAGCGCGACACGCCGGGTATCATGGAGATGCACTGGAAGAGTCCAATCATCAGGGCACGTTTCTCAGTCAGTTCGGTGTCATCGCTGCCCTTGTTGAAGATTTTGTCGCAGAACAGCATGAAGACACCGCCCACAACGAGCATGACGGCCACCACTTCGACCCGTTCCAGCATGGCATCGATGAAGTCGTTGCAGAGCAGGCCCAACACAACGGCTGGGATGAAAGCGATGAGCAGTTTCCAGTAGAAGTCAAACTTGTGGGTGAGTTTCTTGAAGGCAGACGCACCCTCGGGAAGGGGCGTTTTGTTGAGTTGGAAGAAACGGCGCCAGTAGAGGCACACCACCGAAAGGATGGCGCCAAACTGGATGATGAAGGTGAAAGCCTTGACGTATTCGGTACTTTCCACACCCAACATATTCTGGGCTATAATCATGTGGCCCGTCGAGGACACAGGCAGGAACTCCGTGAGTCCCTCCACAATGGCAATGATGATGGTTTGAATCCAATCCATAGTCTATCAGTCGTTTTGATGAGCGTTAGCACCGTTTTTTGCGGGCCAGAGGATAGCCACAATCTCGAAAAGAAAGCCAAAGAGGCACACCATCGGTGCCACCTTGATGCGCATATCGCTGAAGATGTCGGGGTTAAAAGCCTCCTCGGTCGTTCCGCTGCCCGACATGAGGATGAAGCCGACAACGATGATGGCCAACCCGATGATGAGCAGGATGTAGTTGATTTTCGTAAATGCAAAATTTTTCATGATGATATTATATGTAATAGAGTTCGTTGCTGCTCATCTTCAGGTATCGGTTGAGAGAGAAGAGGGTGCAGAGATAGGTGATGACGATGCCAAAGAAGAAGACGGCAGCCGACACGATGGCGATGGCCTTGAGGTCGATGACCGCGCCAATCTGCGGCTCGAACGTGTGCAGCCAATAGAGTCCCCCGATGATGAGTCCATCGGCTATCACGGCCGCCGTAATGCCCAAGGTGAAACTCTGGGCAAGGAACGGGCGGCGGATGAAGCCCCAACTGGCCCCCACCAGTTTCATCGTGTTGATGATGAACCGCTTGGAGAAGATGGTCAGCCGGACGGTGTTGTTGATGAGGGCAAAAGAGATGTAGGTGAACAAGGCCGCGATGATAAGCAGGATGATGCTCACCTTGCGGATGTTGTCATTGACCGACTTGATGAGGTCTTTCGAGTAGATGACATCCACCACGTTGCTGTTGCCCTTCAGCCGCTTCACTGCCGCACCGATGCTGTCGGGGTTGGCATGCTCCGCATTGATTTTTATCTCGAAAGAGGCGGTGTAGGGGTTCATGCCGATGAACTCGGTGGGGTCGATGCCTTGGGCCGCAATCTCCTCGCGCAAGGCATCCTCCTTCGAGATGTACTCCACACTCTTGGCATAGGGTGCCTGCTTCAGGGCCTTCTCCATGTTTGCGACCTGAAGGCTGTCCATCTCGTCGCTAATCAGCACACTCACGTTGATGTTCTCCCGCACAAAGGTGGAGAGATTTCGGGCCGTGATGACAAACAACACGATGGTGCCCAGCAGCACAAGAACCAGCGTGGTGCTGATGGCTGCCGTGATGAACTGTGTGCTGAGGAATGACTGTCTTTTCTTGCTCATTTCTTTCTTCTTTGTTTCTGAAAGTAGCCTTACGAACGGGCCACCTCAATGCCTTTTAAGGTTGCCGAACTCGATTCCTGTATCTTCACGCTGACGAAGTCGCCAATGTGGTGATTGCCACGGTCGAACACCACCACTTTGTTCTGCGAGGTGCGGCCAAAGAGTTGCTCCCTGCTGCGCTTCGACACGCCCTCCACCAGCACCTCGAACGTCTTGCCGACATCGCGCCTGTAACTCTCGGCCGAGAGTTCGTTCTGCAAGGCAATCATCTCGTTCAGGCGGCGCAACTTCGTCTCCTCGGGCACATCGTCGGGCAGGTGCTTGGAGGCGTATGTGCCCGGACGCTCCGAATACTTGAACATGAAGGCTGAGTCGTAGCCCACCTCGCGCATCAGCGAGAGCGACAACTGGTGGTCCTCCTCTGTCTCCGAATGATAGCCCACAAAAATGTCGGTGGTCAGCCCACAGTCGGGCAAAATGCGGCGGATGGCCGCCACACGGTCCAGATACCACTCGCGGGTGTAGCGCCTGTTCATCAGTTTCAGGATGCGGTTGCTGCCGCTCTGCACAGGCAGGTGGATGTGTCGGCAGATATTCTCGTGGGAGGCAATGACCTCCAGCGTCTCGTCGCTCATGTCCTTGGGATGGGAGGTGGTGAAGCGGATGCGCATGTCGGGGACGGCTTCGGCCACAATGCTCAACAACCGAGGGAACCCGACCTCGCCACACTGATAACTGTTCACGTTCTGTCCCAAGAGGGTCACCTCCTTGAAGCCCTTGGCCTGCAGGTCGCGCACCTCGTTGAGGATGCTATCGACCTCCCGGCTCCGTTCGCGCCCACGAGTGTAAGGCACGATGCAGTAGTGGCAGAAATTGTTACACCCACGCATGATGCTGACAAAGCCGCCGATGTGGCCACCACAGACACGCTCGGGGATGACATCGCGATAGGTCTCTGTCGTGCTGAGTTCCACGTTGATAGCCCGTTCACCCACCTCTGCAGCAGCAAACAGTTCGGGCAACGACAAGTAGGAGTCGGGACCTGCCACAAGATCCACATGATGATGCTCGATGAGGTCTTCCTTCACACGCTCAGCCATGCAGCCCACCACACCCACAATCAGCGGATTCTCCTTCGGCCCCTTCGAAGCCTCGTCCTGCGCCAAGCGTTTCTTCTTATACGCATGGAGCGATTCGAGGCGGTTATATATCTTATTCTCTGCATTTTCGCGCACGGAACAGGTGTTCAGCAACACAGCATCGGCCTCGTCAATCGAGTCACAGGTCTCATAACCCGCCATCTTCATGACAGAGGCAATAACCTCACTGTCCGCCACGTTCATTTGGCAGCCATAAGTCTCAATAAAAAGTTTCTTCATCAAATCAATTTGTTGAAAAGCGATGCAAAGGTACGAAAAAAAGTTCGTACCTTTGCACTCGAATAGCAACTTTTTAATATTTAATAAGAAGACGTGACACTCAACTTCCAGAAGAGCATAGCCAAAAGCCAAGCCACCCTCCCCATTGTCGGAGTGATGGCGCTCGCCGCGTGGGTGCCCCCTCCACAATCCACACACTGGCTCAATCTTCCCTTCCTCCGGCCAGACGGACCCGACACCCACCCGTCGCCAGCCGACAGCGGACTTTGGCAGTTCCTCCCTTCTTTCCTGCAGCAAGGCTACTGGTCGCAAGCCCTGAGCCTCCTTTGTGCCGGCATTGCGGTCTATCTGATGGCCGAACTCAACAGCAGAAACGCCCTCCTGCGCGAGAGTTCCCGCATCCTGAGCAGCATACTGGCCCTACTGCTCACATTCACCGTGTCCTGCCACACCTTCCAGCCCGGCATGGCAGCCATGCCCTTAGTGCTCCTATCCTTCTTTCCCCTCTTCGCCACCTACCAACTGCCCAACCCCACACTCACCCTCTCCTCCTACCTGTGCCTGGCCATCGCATCGCTCATCTCCCCCACATTCATCTGGGTAGTCCCCCTCTACTGGGCCATCCAGATTCTCTTCCGCTCCCTCACTTTCCGATGCTTCACCGCCTCCCTGCTGGCCATCGCCCTCCCCTACTGGTTCTATGGCGGCATCGCCCTGATGACAAACTCCACCGAACCCTTCCTGGCACACCTTGAAGCCATGGGGAACTTCCATTGGTTCGACTACTCCCAACTCGAACTGCGCAATGCCGCAACCTTCCTCCTCATCGTCACACTCTTCCTCGTCGGGACCATAGACTTTTATATCCATCAGTTCCTCGACAAGACACGAATCAGAATCATCCATAAAGGACTGATACTATTAGGGATAGCCATCACACTCATCATCATCTCGATGCCACAGCACCTCTGGACTTTTTTGCCACTCCTCATCGTATGTACAGCCATTCTCTTCGGCCATTTCTTCGCCCTCACCCGCACCAAGTTCTCCCACATCCTCTGCCTCATCCTGCTGGTCCTGAGCCTGGGCGTTCTGGCCATTCAATATCTCTAAACTCACACCCGTGGAATCACTCAATCAGTTTTTCATCGAATACGGCTACTGGGGCATGGCCATGGCCTCCTTCCTCGCCGGCACCTTCGTCCCCTTCAGTTCCGAAGTGGTGATGGGCACCCTGCTCGCCACCACCGGCATGGACCCCATGCTCACCATCCTCAGCGGCACCGTCGGCAACGTGCTCGGCTCCATGTTCAACTACTTCATCGGACGCATCGGCTCCATCGAACAAATCTCCCACTGGATGCACATCAAGGAACGCCGCCTGCGCCGCACACGCGACTATGTAGAAAAGCGAGGCTCCTGGATAGCCGCCTTCTCCTTCCTCCCCATCTTCGGCTCCGCCATCTCCATCTCCCTCGGCATCCTGCGCGCCAACGTGTGGGGTGTCGTCCTCTGGTCCACCATCGGCAAACTCCTCCGCTACATCATCTTCATGCTCCCCATCATCACCTGGCACTAACACCAAAGGCCGTCATAGGACTCCCAGGCACCCCTAAACCCTCCTATGATTCCCTAAAACCACCCCTGCCAGCACCACCCATGTAACACCTGGAGCACCCTCCAACCGTTACACTTGTAACACTGCCACTGTTACAAATGTAACACCTCCACTGTTACAAACGTAACACTGGGTGTGTTACAAGTGCAACAGTGGAGGTGGATTGCCGATGGATTTCGTGTCCTTCTGTGTTAAGAGAATCTGTTTGTTTCTCGCTGCAGGAAGCATTGCGTGTGTGCGGACTTCGTTCTTTAACCAAAAGAGGGTACCCACTGCACTTGAGCGCAGTGGATACCCTCTTGGATTTGATTCCTTATATAATAAAAAGGAAAGAGATTCTATTAGTTGATAGCGTCGTCGAGGTCGGCACCGGCCTTGAACTTGGCCACCTTCTTTGCAGCGATGGTGATGCGTTCTTTGGTGCTTGGGTTGATGCCCGGACGAGAAGGACGCTCTGTTACAGCGAATGTGCCGAAACCAACGAGTGAAACCTTGTCGCCTGCCTTGAGAGCCTCTACAATAGCCTCAACACAAGCGTCGAGAGCCTTCTTTGAGTCAGCCTTGCTCAGACCTGCCTTTTCGGCGATCGAGTTTACGAGTTCTGTCTTGTTCATAAGTGAAATAAAATTTAGGTTTATAAAAAAAGTTAGGTAAAAAACTTCGCACAATGCACGTTTTCGCTTCTGATGTGGCTCACGAGAGCCTTGCTGAAGCAAAACTTCGTTGCAAATATATGAGATAAATTTTCGCAAACAAACATTTTGAACGAAAAAATGTTGAAAAAAGCAAAAAAAGAATGTATTTTCACGTTTTTTGACCTTAAATAGGAAGAAAAACTCTAATTTTGCACCTCCAAACGGGGCTGCCTGCCTGTGTGGGTCGGGCTGGACCTGACAACTGATAAATAACTGAACAACAAAAAAAGAAAACTAATCATGAGAATGACTCCCGCCGTCAAGGTGATTCTGATTATAAATGTGGTTTTTTACATCTTGACCTTCTGGATTACGCCGATGTTCGCGCTGGACGGCCACACCGACTGGTTCATGAACTTCAACGCCTTGCACCCCATCGGCTATGAAGGATTTGCCCCTTATCAGTTCCTCACCTACATGTTCATGCACGGAGGTTGGTGGCACTTGTTCTTCAACATGTGGTCGCTGATGATTTTCGGCAATGCAGTGGAGCAGCAGGTGGGCACGAAACGCTTCTGGCTCTACTACTTGCTGTGCGGTGTCGGCAGCGCGCTGGTCAACCAACTCTTCACCATGCTGGGCATCATCAACCCCGCCCAACTGGTGGGTGCATCGGGAGCCATCTATGGTGTGATGGCGGCGGCGGCTTTCTTCTTTCCCAATGCCAAACTGTTCATCATCCCCATCCCCTTCCCCATCAAACTGAAGTATCTGGTGGGATTCTACACGCTGGTGGAGATGTATCTGGGCATCACCTCCATCGACGGTGTGGCTCACTTTGCCCATTTGGGCGGCATCTTGGTGGGTGCAGCCATTCTCTTCGTTTGGCGCATGCAGGAGAAACGGCAGCACACGGCGCAGAACGGCAACTACTGGACTTCTTCCACCACCAACTCCCACTATGACAAGGAAGAAAGTGCATGGCAGAAACTCTGGCACAAGCGCACACCGAAGATGCGGGTGACGAACGTGCGAGAGACGAACTACCAGGAGCATGAATACAACGAGAGGAAACGTCAGGACAACGAGGAGATAGACCGCATTCTCGACAAGATTCGCAAGAACGGCTACCAGAACCTCTCCGACAGCGAGAAGGCCACCCTCTTCAATGCCAGCAAAAGAATGAGAGGAGAAGAATGAGGCTCTTAAAGAAGATACCAGTCATCCTGCTCATCGCCGTCAATCTCGTGGTGATTGCGGCCATGAACTTTTGTGCCTACACCTCCTGCATCCCTCCGCAGGAACACCCCAGCCTGTCTTATTTCGGGCTGATGTTCCCTATCTTTCTGGCTGGCAACGCCCTCTTCCTCCTCTTCTGGCTCATCATCAAATGGAGGCTGGCCCCAATCCCCATTGCTGGGATGCTCCTTTGTGCAGGCAGCGTCAGGGCATACATACCCTTCAACCTCCCCTCTGCCCACCCCGAAGGCAGCATCAAGGTACTCTCCTACAACGTGATGGGGTTTGGCGATGACCACAAAAAAACATGGCGGGAAAACGACATCCTGCACTATCTGCTGGAGAGCAAGGCCGACATCATCTGTCTGCAAGAGGGGAAGAAAAAGTTCATCGACGATGCCATCGACAGCATCTCCCGCATCTATCCTTATCACCACCACGAACTGGAAAACGACAACTACATCGCCTGCTTCTCCAAGTTTCCCATTGCCTCTGCGCAGAAGGTTGACTACCCCGCAAAAACTAACTGCACCTATGCCTACGAGATGCTGGTGGGGACTGACACGCTGCTTGTCATCAACAACCATCTGGAGTCGTACAAACTGAGCAAGGCGGACAAGGCCGACTACAAGTCCATCATCAAGCACTACAAAGACCCCGAGAGCAACGACTCGGAGACGAAATACCACAGCCTGACGGGAAAAATCAGCCAGCACGACTCCGTCCGTGGCCTGCAGGCAGACTCGGTTGCCGCCTATATCGCCCGCGCTCCCCACCGATACATCATCGCCTGTGGCGACTTCAACTCCACCCCTGTCTCCTACACGCACCACCGCTTGACCGAACACCTCAACGATGCCTACACGCGCAGCGGAAACGGCCCAGGCACCAGTTACAACCGCAGCGGCATGTACTTCCGCATCGACCACATTCTGGTCAGCCCCGACATCGAGGCTTATGAAGCCACCGTAGATAAATCCATCAGCAAAAGCGACCACTATCCCATCCATTGCTACGTCAAATTGAAGTAAAAGAGAGGGCTGAAACCCCTCAAATGAATATTTTTAGTTGGTTTTTCTTCCTCTTTGCAAAAAATTGTATAACTTTGCACCGTGAAATGCCCTAAACTCTTGTTCCTTTATTTATAAAAGATGTGCAATGAGAGTGTTTTGGGCATTTTGTGGGCTGATAAAAAAGATGACAGAAGATGATGAAAGCCGACAAAGCGTGGCAAGAAACGTAGTAGAAACGTGACAAGAAACGCGGCAAAACGTGATAGAAAAAAGAATTATACAAAAATCAATCTATTTAATAATCTCAACAAAAAAATGCAAAACAAAGGATTTGTAAAGTTTTTAGCAGTGGCGTTGACCCTCATCTGCCTCTTCTACCTTTCCTTCTCTTTCGTGACGAAGTATGTGGAGGACAAGGCATCCAAAATGGAAGAACAGGAAGCAGAACTTTATCTGGATTCGTTGAACACGACTCCGTTCTACCTGGGCAACTACACGCTGAAGGACTGCCGCGAGACTGCCATCGGTCTGGGTCTTGACCTGAAGGGCGGTATGAACGTCATCCTCGAAGTGAGCGTGCCCGAGGTGGTAAAGGCGTTAGCAAACCACAAAACTGACGAAGCCTTCCTCAAGTCTGTCGATGAAGCAGCCAAGGAGGCACAGGAAAGTCAGAGCGATTTCATCACACTTTTTGTCCAGGCCTATAAAAAGAATGCTCCGGGAAAACCACTCGCGGCAATCTTTGCCACCCAGCAACTGAAAGGCCAGGTGAACGCCAACAGCAGCGATGCCGACGTGGAGAAAGTGCTCCGCCAGAGAGTGGACGAGGCAGTAGATAACTCCTTCCTCGTGCTCCGCACCCGTATCGACCGCTTCGGTGTGGTTCAGCCCAACATCCAGAAGATTGAGGGCCAGAACGGCCGCATCATGGTCGAACTGCCAGGCATCAAGGAGCCAGAACGTGTGCGTAAACTCCTTCAGGGAAGTGCGAACCTGGAGTTCTGGGAGACCTACGATGCTCCTCAGGTGGCACCCTATCTCTCTCAACTCAATGCCGCTCTCCGCAACGGCGGTGCTGCAGCCAAGGCCGACACATTGAAGGCCGACACCACCGCAGCAGCAGAACCTGCAGCAGAAGCAACCGCTGAGGCTAAGCAGGATGCAGCAAAGACCGACAGCACCAAGAGCGCAGCCAGCGTGTTGGCTCAGATGGGCAAGGGAGACAGCAATGACAAGGCCGCTGCCGCCAAGGCTACAGAAGAGGCCAAGAAGGAGAATCCGCTCTTCGCCATGCTGCAGCCCACAGGCGCACAGCGCGGTTGTATGGTGGGTCTGGCACAGGCTCTCGACACTGCCGAGATTAACGCTCTCCTCCATTCAGAGACAGCCAAGCAAATCTTCCCAGCCGACCTTTCGCTCAAGTGGGGCGTGAAGTCAATGGACAAGGCTGGCAAAATCTTTGAACTCTATGCCATCCGCACCACAGGCCAGAACGGTCGCGCACCGCTCGAAGGCGAGGTGGTGACAGAGGCCAAGGATGAGTTCGACCAGTATGGCAACCCTGTCGTGACCATGAAGATGAACACGGAAGGTGCCCGCAAGTGGGCTGCCCTGACCGAGGCCAACGTGAACCATTGCGTGGCCGTGGTGCTCGACAATCTCGTGTATAGCGCACCTAACGTGATGAACAAGATTGACGGTGGCAGCACTCAGATTTCTGGTAGTTTCACCACCACCGAGACCAAAGACTTGGCCAATGTGTTGCAGTCGGGTAAGATGCCCGCTCCTGCCAGCATCATTCAGGAGGACATCGTTGGTCCTACCCTCGGTGCTCAGTCCATTCAGGCAGGCTTCATCTCCTGCATCGTGGCCTTCATCGTGCTGATGCTCTACATGGTGCTCATGTACGGTGTGCGCGAAGGCATGGTGGCCAACTGCGCCCTCATGCTCAACTTCTTCTTCTCCTTCGGCATCCTCACATCGCTGGGAGCAGCACTGACCATGTCGGGCATTGCCGGTATGGTGCTCACCCTCGGTATGGCCGTCGATGCCAACGTGCTCATCTACGAGCGCACGAAGGAAGAGATGCGCTCCGGCAAGAACATAGCGGCAGCCGTGGCAGCCGGTTACAGCAACGCTTTCTCGGCCATCTTCGACTCCAACGTGACGACCATCCTCACGGGTGTTATCCTTTATAACTTCGGCACAGGCCCCATCAAGGGCTTCGCCACCACCCTCATCATCGGTATCGTCTGCTCCTTCTTCACTGCCGTTTGGCTGACTCGCATTGCCTACGAGCACTTCCTCGACCGTGGCAAGTGGCAGGACCTCAAGTTCACCACCAAGTTGTCGCAGAACATGATGAAGGACACGAAGTACAACTTCATGGGTAACTACAAGAAGTCGTTCATTGCCTTCGGCATTTTCCTGGCAGTGGCACTCGTTAGTTTCGCCATTCGTGGTTTGAGCCAGTCCATCGACTTCACAGGTGGCCGCAACTACAAGGTTGAGTTTGTGAAGCAGGTGGAGCCAGAGGCTGTGAAAGAAGCCATCGTGAAGCAGTTTGAGGCCAACAACCCCGATGGCGAGGCCATCAACGTGACCGTCATCGCTCTGGGTACAGAAGGCAACAACGTGCGTGTATCGACCAACTTCAACATCAACGACAACAGTTCAGAGGCCGACGCACAGATTGAGTCGTTGCTCTATCAGGCATTCGTCGATGGCGGAATGGTCGATAAGACGGTGTCGGAAGAAGCCTTCCTCGACCGTGACGACCGTGCCGGCGGCTCCATCGTTTCTTCACAGAAGGTGGGTCCGGCCATTGCATCCGACATCCTGCGCGGTGCCATCCTCTCCGTACTCTTCGCCATTGCGGTCATCTTCGTCTATATCCTCATCCGTTTCCGCAATGTGGCCTACTCAGTCGGTTCCATCGTGGCTTTGACGCTCGACACCGTGCTCGTCATTGGCATGTTCTCCCTCTGCTACGGCTGGATTGGATTCTCGCTTGAGGTTGACCAGACCTTCATCGGTGCCATCCTGACGGTGATTGGTTACTCCATCAACGACAAGGTGGTCATCTTCGACCGTATCCGTGAGGTGTTCAAGAACTATCCGAAGCGTGACCGTCAGCGCATCTTCAACGATGCCCTGAACAGCACCCTCGCTCGTACCATCAACACGTCAGTATCTACGTTCATCGTCCTGCTCGTCATCTTCGTACTGGGCGGCGACAGCATCCGCGCCTTCGCGTTTGCCATGATGCTCGGTGTCATCATCGGTACCAGTTCGTCCCTCTTCATCGCCGCTCCTACGGCATACCTCGTCATGGGTGCCCGCATCAAAGAGGCTGAAGAAGAGCAAGAATAAACGAAACAACACAAATTCATTATGGCAAAAATCAAAGTGGCCATCGTTGGTTATGGCAACATTGGCAAGTATGCACTCGAGGCCATCGAGGCATCGACAGACATGGAGTGCGTGGGTGTGGTGCGCCGCAATGGCGACCAGAACAAACCCACCGAACTGGCAGGCTATCCAGTAGTGAAGAACATTGCCGAACTGAAGGACGTGCAGGTGGCCATCCTCGCCACTCCCACTCGCAAGGTGGAGGAGTATGCCAAGCAGTGCCTCGCCCTCGGCATCAACACCGTCGATTCGTTCGACATCCACACACAGATTGTTGACCTGCGTCGTTCGCTCAGTGCTGTGGCCAAGGCCAACAATGCCGTGAGCATCATCTCGGCAGGCTGGGACCCCGGCTCTGACTCCATCGTGCGCTCGCTCATGGAGAGCCTTGCCCCCAAGGGCATCAGTTACACCAACTTTGGTCCAGGCCGCTCCATGGGTCACTCAGTGGCTGTGCGCGCCATTGAAGGTGTGAAAGACGCGCTCTCCATGACCATTCCCGTGGGTACTGGCATCCATCGCCGCATGGTGTATGTGGAGTTGGAGGAAGGTGCCGACTTCAAGACGGTGGAGGCTGCCATCAAGGCCGACCCCTACTTCGTGAACGACGAGACCCACGTGCAGCAAGTTCCCTGTGTAGATGCCCTCAACGATGTGGGCCACGGCGTGAACCTGGTGCGCAAGGGTGTGAGCGGCAAGACCCACAACCAACTCTTCGAGTTCGACATGAAGATTAACAATCCTGCCCTCACCGCCCAAGTGCTGGTCAACGTGGCCCGTGCCTCGCTCAAGCAGCAACCCGGAGCCTACACCATGATTGAGATACCTGTCATCGATATGCTCTGTGGCGACAAGGAGGAACTCATCCGCCATTTGGTATAAAGGGACGAACGGCGTTACCCCTTGAGCCACAACGCCGTTTCCACCCCTACGTGCAACGCCGTTGCACATATAAATTGAACGCCGTACAACATTCAAATTGTACGGCGTTCTTATTATATATTGTACGACGTTCCATCCTGAGCGGTTCTCCCAGAACATACTTCAAGATACACAAAAACCATATAAAAGATTTTGCGGAGTCGGTGGAATGGTGTATCTTTGCAAGCAGATAAAAAGGAAAAGAGTATGAAATACCCCATTGGAATACAGAATTTTGGAGAGATTCGTCGGGACGGTTATGCCTACGTGGATAAGACGACCCTGATGTACAAGTTGGTGTCGGAAGGGAAGTATTACTTCCTCTCTCGTCCGCGCCGTTTCGGCAAGTCGCTCTTCCTCTCCACGCTGGAGGCGTATTTCGAGGGGCAGAAGGAACTCTTCGAGGGACTGGCCGTGAGCCACCTGGAGAAGGAATGGGTGAAGCATCCCGTCCTGCATCTGGACCTGAACACCCGAAAGTACGATTGCAAGGAAGCACTCGACCAGGAACTGAACCGGCATCTGGAGGATTGGGAAAGAGTCTATGGCGACGAGTTCAGCAGCCGTGCTCCCGAAGAGCGTTTCCTGCAAGTCATCAGGAAGGCGTATGAGAAGACTGGCTGCCGAGTCGTCATCCTCGTGGATGAATATGACAAGCCCATGCTTCAGGCCATCGGCAACGACACCCTGCAGACCGAATATCGCAACACGCTCAAAGCATTTTACGGTGCGCTCAAGTCGTGCGACCGCTACATCCGCTTCGCCTTCCTCACAGGGGTGACCAAGTTCGGCAAGGTGAGCGTGTTCAGCGACCTGAACAACCTCATCGACATTTCCCTCGACCAGCGCTACGCCACCATCTGCGGCATGACCGAGGAGGAGATACACGCCAACTTCGACGAGGGAGTCGGACTGCTGGCAGAGGCCAACGGCATGACCCAAGAAGAGTGCTACGCACGGCTGAAGCGTGACTTCGACGGCTATCACTTCACCATAGGCAGCCCCGGCATGTACAACCCCTTCAGCATGCTCAACACGCTGGCGAGCCAGCAGTTCCGCGACTACTGGTTCGAGACTGGCACACCCTCCTTCCTCGTCTATCAACTGAAGAAGACGGGCTACCCCTTGGAGAGCATGACCACCGAGGAACTCTCCACCGACACGCTCAACAGCATCGACATCATGGACGAGAACCCCTTGCCGCTGCTCTACCAGAGCGGCTACCTCACCCTGAAGAGTTACAACCAGGAGTTTGACGAGTACCAGTTGGGCTTCCCTAACCGCGAGGTGGAGCAGGGTTTCATCAAATACCTCTATCCGTTCTACACGCCCAAGGTGCAGGACAAGGGGACATTTGCCATCTCCAACTTCGTAAAGGCCATCCGCAAGGGTGATGCCGAAGGATTCATGCGCCGTCTGGAGAACTTCTTTGCCAACGGCGACTATCAGGTGATGGGAGACTTGGAGTTGTATTTCCAGAACACGCTCTACGTGTTCTTCCGTCTGATGGGTTTTTACGTGGAGGTGGAACGCCACACCACCGACGGTCGCATGGACATCCTCATGCAGACCCCTCAATACATTTATATATTAGAATTGAAACTCGACAAGACAGCCGACGAGGCCTTGGCACAGATAGAGGCAAAAGGCTATGCCAAGCCCTTTGCCGATGATGCCCGCCACCTCTTCAAGATTGGCATTAACTTCTCCACTTCCACCCGCCGCATCGACGACTGGAAGATAGTTCACTAACCTCAGTTCGGTGTAAGGAGTCGTTAAACTCCTGCAGTAAGAGTGTTGTACAGAGGCTGCGCTCCTGTTCAGAACCTATATTCCACCTTTCCCATGAGGGCGAAACCGGGTCCTGGCACTCCTGCTTGCAGTTGACCGCCTACCTTGTATTGGGTGTCGAAGAGGTTATAGGTGTCGATGGAGGCACTCAGTCCGAAAGTGGATTGCCACTCCACGCCAGCCCCCACAATGGCATAGGTGGGTTGTCGTGTGGTGACGAGGAGGTCGGTGCTCTGCAGTTTCTTCAGGAGGTCGTTGTCAAGACATTCCACCGGGGACTGCAGGTGCATGTTAGCCCTTGCCCAGAATTTGCCTATTCGGGCCTGCTGGTAACACTTCTGAGCCAGTGTGAGGTTGAGAAGGAACTTGGGCACGTTGCTGATGTTGTGTCGTGTGGAGGAGAAGTTTTCCACCTTGAAGGGATACTGGTAGGTGAAGTTGAGGTTGGCCAGTGTCCAATCATCCATGTATTGCAGCACACTCTCCACTCCGCCCATGTTGATGGCACCAGCGTTGGTAAAAGTCTCCTTGTTCAAGGTCTCTTCATCGCTTCCCGTGTTATAATAGACGAGGTCCTGCACTTTGTTGTAGAAGAGGTTGAGGTCATATTTGAGGTGGAGGGGTTTCCAGTTGAAGTTGACACCAATCTGGTAGGAGTCCATCTTTTCGGGGTTGAGTCCGCTGCCTCCCGAGAAGACAGAGATTTGGGAGGCACGGTAGAAGAAGGGTGCATCGACGAAGGAGTGGGAGAAGGCTCCCTTGACACTGATGACCGAACTGGGCAGCCAGACGAGCGAGATGCGTGGCGAGAGGGTGTTGAGATGACGGCGGTCGTGGCGAATCTTGTGGTCGTAGCGCAGACCTCCGTTGAAGATAATGCGTGAGGTGAAGTTGTGTTTCATCTGCAAGAAGGCCGAGAGCGTGTGTTCGGTGCCTGTGAAGAAGATGCGGTTGCTGGAGTAGTTGATGCGGTCAAATTCAGACCCCAGTTTGAAGGCGGCATCAGTCAGTGTGAAGCACTCATACTGCATGCCTGCTATGGCTGAGCCATGCATGCCGAAGGGAAGTTTGTAGTTGAAGGTGCCGCTGGCGGCTCCGCCGAAACTGTAGGTCTGCCAGTCGATAGACTGCCACACGCCACGAGTGTGGGGTTCCATGAGGCTGGCAGCCCCCAGAGCCTGCAGCAGTGCGCCAGAGATGAAGGCATTGACGGTGTCGCCCAGCACGTTGTAGAGTTGCAGGTCTTCCTTGTTGGCAAAGCCCGACAGGGAGAGAGAGAACTTGTCCCACGAGTGGTCGTAGTCGAGATTCACACGCAGGTTGGAACGCGACATGCCGGGCTTCTCTCCCTTCTGCTGCGCGTATTGGTCGTAGGAGAAGTTATTGCCCACCTCTATCAGATTGTAGAACGGCACCGTCTTGGCATGCTGACCAAAGACCTCGATGTTCATTTCGCCCCAGCGCAACTTTGCACCCAGGTCGTAGGCCGGCTTGGAGTTGTAGCCCCCCACATAGTGAACCGTGTTGCCCAGTGTGTGGCGTTCGCCCTTAGAGGTAAAGACCGTCGCCCAAGCCAGAATGTCTGAGCGCAAATTGCCCTTGCCAAACACGTAAGTGCCGCCATAGGAATGGTGACTGCCCACACGCCCCATGACATAACTCCCGTCCACCTCGGCACCCGACTTAGTGATGATGTTGACCACAGCCGTCAGGGCCACATTGCCATAGAGCGAAGAAGCCGGTCCACGCAGCACCTCGATTTGCTTCACCTTGCCGAGGCCGATGCGATAGTCGAAAGCCTGAGCATTGGTGCTCTGGCTGTTGAGTCGGTGACCGTCGAGCATGACCAACACAGTCTCTTGGCTCATGCCATAAACACCGCGCATGGCCACGTCCTCCTCGATGCTGCTGATGGTGGACCACCCAGGCACATAGAGCAGAAGCACCTCAGACAGGGTACGGGCCCCAGAGGCACGTATCATCTCCTCGGTGATGAGCGTCATCGGCACAGGCACCTCCTCCACCGTCTCCGCCATGCGCGAAGCGGTGGTGATGGTGGTCTGGCCTTTTTTGAGACGTTCAAGCAGGTCGATGAACCGAGGTGCTTCGCCATAGGCCGAGTAGAAAGGGTCGATGGCCAGCAGTCGGCTGGCATAGATTTCAGCATCCTCCAGCCTGTCCTGATAGAGGCTGCTGAGAGCCAGGATTCGGTAGGCATTGATGCGGTGGTCGCCCTTCAACAACTGAACAGTGTCATCGGTGAGGAGAGAGTCAACCATCTCAAATTGTCCCAAGTTGTAAGCCTCGGTAGCCTGATTGTAGATGGCATTGTCGTCTTGGGCATGGGAAGCACAAGACATTCCGAGGAGAAGAGCGAGAAGGGAAATGCGGATATTCATTGTTAATTATTCATTATTCATTGTTCATTGTTCTGAACCATCTGCTTAAAGTAGTCTGTAACAATCGTAAGCGAAGGTTCTGAACACCAAAAATTGTTGTGGTCGGAAGGCATGATGCCAATAAAGCAGTCGGGATAATGCTTCTCCCATCGCGACACACAAGTGTCGAAGGCCGTGCGCATCCCACGGGCCTTAGTCTCGTTCCAGTCTGGGTCCAGATAGGAATAATAATCTATGAACTTGCCCGACTGGAAGACAGTCAGTTTGCCTTCGTAGCAGAAATCGGGATAAGTCCGCATCAGCGTGAAGTCATTCCCCACCCTGATGTCGTTCTCCTCGTCAGTCAGGAAGGGGAAACGCAGATGCGCATTCGTCTCGCTCCGCACATCGCGGTCAATCTCGCCATCGATGACGATGACATGAGGTTTCTCCGCCCGATTGAGGTAGAGTTGATGAGCCAGCAGGAGCGCATGCTCCCCACCCATGCACATGCCCGTGATACAGCACACATCATGCTTGTCGATGACAGGCTGAGCCATTGCCCGATAAGAAGACATCAACTCCTCAATGTCGCCGATGCGTCTGTTCCCGATGATAGCATGATAATACTCTATCACAAAGAGAGAATATTGGCCAGTAAGGCGGTCTGCCCATTGCGTGTACATAAAACCAAAAGACGTATAGCCGCAAACAACAACAATGACAGGCTTAGTCGTATTGTCATCGTCATTGTACCAATAGCACAAGCGCGTGTCACGATTCCTTGCAATCTCACGGATAGTACGGTGCTTATACATCTCGAGAGCCGAAATCTGCATGCCCATAGGATTCAGTTCCATAGAGATTTGCATGGTCTGTATGGATGTCAGTCCATAGACATCGTAAAGGTCAGCATCGATGGATATGTCATCGAATCCTATCACCTTGGCCACCTCCTGCTTGAGGATTCGTTCGTCGGAAGTAAGTTCCTGCGGGTTCTCTTTCTTGATGTAGTAGAAGGGGCGGTTGACGAGTTTCTTCTTGTCTATCTTGCCATTGAGCGTGAGGGGGAAATCTTCCACGAAGTTCCACATCACAGGAATCATATAGTTGGGCAACATCTCGCTCAACTGCCCCTTGATGCGAGCAATGGCACGACGCGTCTCCTCGTTGGAACGGCAAATTCCGAGGTCGCGAGGTCTCACGAAAGCGACAATGCTCCTGTTCATGCCATGAGACTCCACCGTGAGGAAAGCACGATGCACATCCCCACACTTTTCCAACTGAGCAAGAATCTCATCCAACTCAATCCGCCGTCCATAAATCTTCACCTGAGAATCCATCCTCCCCAAGAACTCACAACTCCCATCCGGCATCAGACGCACCAAATCGCCCGTATGATAGAGACGGGGAGCCCTCTCCCTCGACTCCTCAAACGGATTCTCCGTCAACTTCTCCTTGGTGAGTTCAGGACGGTTCAGATAGCCATGAAACACCTGAGGACCCCCGATGAGCAGTTCACCCTCCTCTCCAGGCCCCACTTGCCGCATCTCCTCATCCACTACATGGAAAACCGCATAGTGGGAAGCCCAACCGATGTTGCGCCACAACCCCTCATCTGTCATCTCCCTCACACACGAAACAGGAGTACACTCAGCCGGACCATAGGCATTCAGGAAACGATAAGGCCGACCCGTCCCGATACGCCCCACCAACGAACGTGGCATGACCTCTCCACCCGCACACGCCGTCTCCATCGCCGTGAAGTTATAATCCGGAAAGAGGTTAAACATCGTAGGAGGCAACGACATGTAAGTCACTCCCCTCCGATTGATTAACCTATACACCCTCTTCACATCATGCCTGTCCTCCTCCTCTGCCACCACCAGCGTCGCGCCATAGAAAAGAGCCGTAAAAATCTCAATCACAGACACATCAAAATTCACCGTCGTGTAATGCAACACCACCGACTCAGCATGAATGTGGAAATGGTCCTCCCTCCCCGCCGTCAGCAGATAATAATAGAAATTTGTATAGTCAATCAGAACCCCCTTCGGCCTGCCCGTCGTGCCAGACGTATAGATGACGTAAGCCTCATGTTCGGAAGTGGAAAAGTCAGCCTCGGCAGCCATACGCTCATGCTCCAGCATCTCTTCCACCAGCAGACACCGAACCTCTCCTGGCAACAACCCACCGACAGCCCTCTCCGTCACCACAAACGCCAGCGACGCATCTGCCGCCATGAAAGAGACACGCTCTCTCGGAGTCTCCACATCAATAGGAACATACGTGCAGCCCAACCTCATCAGTGCCAGAATCATCGCCTCCACATGCGCATTGCGGCGCAAGAACACCCCCACGCGCACCGGTCTTTCCCCTTTAGGCCAGCCAGACAACACCTCACCCATGCAGCCCGCCAGCCGTTCCGCACGTTCCAACAACACATCGTAGGAGACGGATTCTTCTCCTACATACACCGCCACCTTGTCGCCATGTCCTTTCGCACACTGCTCTATGTGGCTGTACACATCCTGATGTCTATATTCTTTGTACATCCCCCCTAAAATTTATATGAAACATCTCCCATCCACCAACAACCTTGCTGACGGATAAAACTTGTTGAAGCACCTCCCTGAACATACTTTGTATTCAGCAGGTTATATACATTCAGCCCTATTTCCCAGTTCTTGTGGCTATAGTTGGCTCCGAGGTTCACGATGGCTCGGGCGGGAAGTTGATAGATTTTTGTTTCGTAGGTTTCATAGTTGATGGTGCTTTCGGTGTATTGGCGGCCTGTGAGGTGCAGATGGGTGTGGAGTTTGAGGCTGGGGAGGAGTTCGTATTGGATGAGCAGGTTGGACATGATGGAGGGGATATTCTTGAGGTGGTTGCCTTCGATGGTGACATAGTTTTCTGACTCGATAAGTTTTTGCCAGGTCACGTTTGCCTCTGCACGGAGTTTTTTGTGGTGGTAACTGAGAGCAACTTCTGTACCGCAGGTTTTGAGTTCGCCTCCGTTGTAGTATAGTCCAAGATCAACATTATTATAGACGAGGTCTTTGAGGATGTTGTAGAAGAAGTTGACTTCGGCGCGAAGTCCTTGGGGAATGTCGGTGGTGGAGAGAGAGGCTTGGATGGAGTGGTGGTATTCTGGCTCCAGACTGCCTCCCCATGAGGTGTCGAGTTTGCTGTTGCGGTAGAAGTAAGGGGCATCGACGAAGGATTTAGAGTAGGAGAGTTTGGCTGCCCAGTGGGGGAGGGAGAGGATGCAGGCAAGACGAGGGGAGAGGACGTGGATGTCTTGGTGGGTTTCTTCCTGGTAGTTGTAGCGGTGTTTGTGGTCGTAGCGCAGGCCAGCGTTGAGGATGAGGCGGTTTTTCCACTTGTATTTCATCTGCAGGTAGGCATCGATGTTGGTTTCGTGGTTGGCCATGAGGTTTTTCTGGTCACCCCACTCATTGAGGATGCGGTTGAATTGGTCTCCTTCAGCGTAGTGGCTGTCGTCTATCTGCATTCTGACGGCGTGGGTGCCTAACAATCCTCCCATTTCGTGTTCCCCCCATTTGCGGTTGAATCTCCCTTGCAGGTGTGCGCCGAGGGTGGTTTCGTGCCAGAGGTGGTTCTGGAAGGCTCCTGTGAGGACAGGGATGTAAACGTCTGTGCCGTTGGGCTGTACGAAGAAACCCATAGAAGCGATGTCATCGCCTGCTACTTGATATTGCTGCTGAGTGGCTTTGTCGAGGGTGAGGGTGGCGAGGAGTCCCCATGCTCCGAAGGTTTTGTCGTATTTGGCTTCGAGGTAGGAGGTGGAGGTGCTGAATCCGGGCTTGTTACCGTTGAAAGTGCCGTACTTGCTATAGTCGTAGGCTGTGAACATGACACTCATGGTGTAGGGAGCAACGGTCTTGGAGAATGTGTTGGCGTAGGTGAGGGTCAGGTCGTTCCACTGGAGGGTGACTCCCAGGTCGTGAGTGGGCTTTTTGTTGTAGCCGCCAATGGTAATCCGCCCGTCGGCTGGGAGGACGGAGTTGGGCTGGTCGTCAGCCCGCACGGAAAAGGACTGACCATCGGCCTGATAGATATGGGCCCAGGCGAGGATGGCGAGGTTCATGTAGCGTTTGCCAAAGAGCATGTTGCCTTTGATTTGGCCGTAGTTGCCCCCGCCCAGTTTGAGTTGCAGCCCATCTACTTCGGCGGCTTCTTTGGTGATGATGTTGACCACTCCTGTCAGGGCTACTCCTCCATAGAGCGAGGAGGCAGGTCCTCGCAGCACTTCTATCTGCTTGACTTTCTCAAGGCTGATGCTGAAATCTGGCACTGCAGCATTGGTGGAGTAACTGTTGAGGCGATGGCCGTTGAGCATGATGAGTATTTTTTCTTGACGTGAGGCATAGACTCCGCGCATGGCGAGGTTGATTTCTTCGTTGCATTCGATGTGTGACATGCCTGGCACGTAGGCGATGAGGGCTTCTTTCAGGTTTCGTGCGCCGCTCATCTTAATCATCTCTTCTGTAATAAGTGTGACGGGCACGGGAGCCTCTTCCAGCGACTCTGCCTGTTGCGAGGCAGTGAAGATGGTGGCATTCTTGCCTCCCTTCATTCTTTCCACCATGTCGGCAAAACGGGGTGCATCGTTGTAGGCTTTATAGTAGGGGTCAACACTGAGCAATCTGGCCACATATTTTTCTGCCTCGTCTGGCTTGTCCATGTTGAGACTGCTCAACGCCAACAAACGATATGCGTTGACGAGGTTTTCGCCTCTCAACTCGTTTGCCGCGTTACTCAGGAGGGAATCGACCTCCTCAAAGCGTCCGAACTCATACGCCTCCAGAGCCTTGTCGTAGGCATGGGTCTCTTGTGCGCTCACGACATGGGAGGTGAGGATGGCCAGCAGGGTGAATATGTGTCTGACTTTGCTCATTTAGTGATTTTCACGGGAATGATGAAGGAGAAGGTGGTACCCTCTCCTGCCTGGGAGGAAAGGAGCAGTTTTCCGCCCAGATTGTTGGTGATGAGGTCGCGGGTGATGCTCATGCCGAGTCCCGTTCCCTGCCCGGCAGGCTTGGTGGTGAAGAAGTTCTCGAAGATTTTCGCTTTCACCTCTTCAGTCATGCCCATTCCGTTGTCCTTGATGCTGATGGTGAGTTCTCCTTCTGCGCCATCTTGCTGCATGGTCACTTTGACAGAAATGGTTGGCACGTAAGCACCGCCTTCTTTCCCTGCTCGTTCCTTCACCGTGTAGCAGGCGTTGTTCATCACGTTGAGCACAGCCCTGCTGAGGTCTTGGGGGATAATCATCACCTTGGG
The DNA here is from genome assembly GCA_002393555.1 of Prevotellaceae bacterium UBA4359. Lineage (GTDB taxonomy): Bacteria > Bacteroidota > Bacteroidia > Bacteroidales > Bacteroidaceae > Minthosoma. The sequence goes on along the minus strand of DGSP01000059.1, from coordinate 47,592 downwards.
CATTCCCTCCTGGAGGTCTTCCTGAATGGCGATGTTGAAATTCTTGTCGTTGGCTCGCATGGCGTGATAACTCAGCCACACATACTCATGCACCAGTTGTCCCACGTCAGTGGGCAGGAACTCGCCGGCCTTGCCACGGCTGTGGAGCAGGATGCCACGGATGATGCTGATGGCGCGCTCTCCGTGTTCCTGTATCTTGCCGAGATTCTCTTTCAGGTCGGCAGAAATATCTTCCAAATCGGCAGCATCATCCTTGTCCAGTTTGTCGGCACAATCCTCCACAATTTCCTCTAAATCGTTGAGCAATTTCACCGACATCTTACTGAAATTGATGACGAAATTGAGCGGATTCTGAATCTCATGCGCAATACCTGCACTGAGCAGACCCAGAGAAGCCATTTTCTCCTGCTTGTGCAGTTGATGCTGCAAACTGTCAATCTGCTGTTTTAGGTTTTCAATATCTTGTTCCATCATCTTGTTGTTGAAAGGTTTGGGAGTTTCTATTCTCAAGAAAGACTGCTGGGAGTCTTCGGAAATCCAAGAAGTCTGTGCATGGGCAAAGCCAGCATCAGGGAAGGGAAATGATGAACTCGGTATATTCGTCTTTCTGCGATTTCACCGAGATGGAACCTCCGAAGTCGTGGATAGCCTGCTGACTCAGGTAGAGTCCCACGCCAGGAGCCTCAGCCGTGGGCTTGGTAGTGAAGAAGGGGTCGAAAATCTTGTCGAGGATACCTTCTTCGATGCCCACTCCATTGTCATAGACATGGATGTCGGGGGATTCTGTGCCAGAGCAAGGTACAATGGACAGTTTTATCTGAGGCACATAGCCGGGCTGCTTTCCCTTTTCCAGTTTGCGCCCAATGGCATAGACACTGTTGGCCAGCATGGACATGATGGCCTTGCCCAGTTCTTCGGCTATCACATCGGCCACAATAGGCAGTTCGGGTTTCGTCCATTCCACCTGTATGCCATAGCGGGCTATGTCGTTGGCGTAGTAGTTCTTCAGCAGGTCGATACTCTGCTGACAGAGCAGACCTATGTCCAGCGTCTCAATCTTGCACGAACGCTCCTTGAGCAACTCCTCCATCGCCTTCAGGATGCGCGTGGTCGAGAGTCCGTGCTGCTCTATCTTCTCCAGATTCGTGTGCATCATCTCTATCACATCCACCGAATCCTCATACACATCCTCCGAGATGTTTTCTTTCTCATCTTCCAGATTTTCCTTCAGGTCTTTCGTCAGGCCCAGAGTCAGGTGAGAGAAATTGTTGATGTAGTTCATCGGGTTGAGGATGCGGTCAATAAGGCCCTTGGTCAACTTACCGATGGTGGCCTCGCGCTCCTGACGCAGCAACTGGTTCTGTGCCGAGCGCAACTCGCCGAGAGCATCCTCCAGTTTGTGCGACTTTTCCTCAATTTCGTCCTTCTGGCTTGCAATCTCATCCTTCTGCTTCACCACCTCCTTGGTGCGCTCTTCCACGATGGCCTCCAGGCGTTGCTGCTCCGCCTCCAGACGGCGCAAACGGTACCTGTACAAGAGATAGATGCCATAGGCAATGACGGCTATGTAGAGCAGGATGGCATACCAACGCAGGTAGATGGGGAGCGGCACTTCGACCGAGATAGGCTCCGACTGGATCACCTGGCCGAAAGCATCTTTCGACCGCACCGAAACCTTGTAATTGCCATAGCCCATGTTGGGGAAATGGAGGGTATGCTGCTCCGCCCACTTCGACCACTCGCCATTCTCATACAGGCGATAACTGTACAGCGTCTTCCCCATCGGGTCTATCTTGTTGTTGGAGAAACTGATGGCAAAGTCCTTCCCATCGAGGTGAAATGTGCGGATATATACCTGAGGCTCATGCAGACGGGCCGTCAGGCATGTCCCGATGTCAAAGCGAATCAGTTCATTGTTGCTTCCAATCCATGCGATGCCATCTTCCAGCAGCATGGTCTGCACATTGTAGGTGGCAAACGGGAGCACCCACTTCTTGACTTCTTCCGGCATCCCTTCACACACCAAGCCAAAGCCGTTGTCATTGCTCTTCCATCGATACCCCTTATCATCCACATACTCAAACAACTGCGAGATGGGGCCTTCCTTCATGCGCTCGAAATGGTCTTTCCCCGCAGGCAGATAGTAGTATTCGCCGGCCAGGGTCAGTCCCCACACACCGCCCTTCGCGTCTTTCTTGAAACGCACTATGTTCGGAATGTTGTCCAGCACCGTGCACTTGCCGTCCATGCCATAGCGGCACACCTTCTCCAGTTCGCCCACCAAGAAGCGTCCGTCGTCCATCGCCATGATAGACAAGGCAAACTGCTGGGTATTCTGCTGCACATTGCCTCTGAAATAGGTATATACACCGTCCGAAGTGGCCACGTAGAGCCGTTCGTCCTTTCCTTTCTCCATCTGCCAGCAGGCATGATTGATGCCACTCACCTGATGGAACTTCTGCCCTTCCTGCCGGAAAAGCCCCTGAAACGTACCCACCATCAAGACACCTTCCGACTTGGCCAAAGAAGCCACCTGGCCACGAAGTCCTTCATTCTCACCAAAATGGGTGTAAATCTCCGACACAGAAATCCTGAACACACCATTGTCGGTCGCACCCCACACGGTGCCTTTCCCGTCATAGGCAATCTGCGTCACACTATTGGAACAGAGGCCGTTCTCTGCATTCAGGCGCCACACCTCATTCTCCTCGGCATCAATCGCCACGACACCCTCAGTGGCAGTGGCCAGCAACGTCCGTTCCGACGATATCCGCAAACGCTGATACACCTCCACATCATGCCATCTGTCCACCTTCCCCACTTCGGTCTGGAGCCGTCTGGCCGGTGCATGCTTGCTGTTCTTGTCGCTCTCCGTGAAATGCAGGCTGACAGAATCCCCCTTCAGCGACTCCACATAGCCCTTCACATTCGCACCGCTGAACCAAATCTTCCCGTCCTTACCCCTGCTCAGGTCTGTGATTCGGGAAATGCCAGGCGTGTGGATGACTTGCCACTCCACATGATTGAAAGCCAGCAAGCCCTCAAAGTTGGCAAAGAACACATGTCCCATGCTGTCGCAAAGCACATCAAAGTTTCGGTTGTGGCCTCTATACTCCTGCGCCGCATAGTTCTTGAAAAAAGGAACACCCATGCTGCCACCACGCTGCTGAGCGAAAGCACCGACCGTGCTTCCGCACAGAAGTGTCAATACGATAATATGATGGACCAGTTTTCTCATTTGAATCTCATATAAGGAATTGAAACACCCACATAGCGCGTCCATTCGCTCTGAGTGAGGTTACGGTTGAGATGCCTGTAAAGTTGATGCGCCATGTCATCAGCCGAGGCATTCATCAGAATCACATTGCCATTGGAGGTTCCCACCCAAACAGACTTTTTATCGTAGTCGCCACACACTGAAATCGTCCATCCGTTGTAGTTCAAATCCACCGGGAGCAACCATTCTGGCTGTATCTCATACTTGTTGCGCTGATGGGCCGCCGGCACCGTCTTGAACTGCAGTTCCTCACGGAAATCCAGGCCACTGGCAAACCTCAGATTACTCATCTGCCACACATACACCATCTTGTCATATCCTCCCGTCACCACAGTCGTTCCTTGCATGGCCACACTTGCACACTTCGACTTATGAGCCGCCATCGTGGCCACTCCACGATTGTATTTATTAAGAGGATAGACCGTGCCGTCTTTCGTCCCCAGCAACAGGCACTCCAGCGCTTCATCATAGTGAGCAGCCGTCACGATGCCCTTCACCAGCGGCGACTTATTGGTCACACCGCCCGCCAAGTTCATCTCGGCATAACCGCCATCGGCATAGAAAAGGCAGATGCTATTTCCCCTTTTCACAAGGGTTGAAAGCACCTTCGGCAGCCGAATGGGTTCAGACACCTTGCCCGATTCATACCAGCACAGACTCCTGTGGCCTGCCAGCAGCAGTTTCTCCCCCACCCCGATGATTTTCATGTAGTTGTCCTCGGGCAGCAACACCGTGGTGTGCCCCCCATGATAGTTGATGATGCACAGCGTCCCCTTCAGCGAGAGGGCATACACACACTGCTGTGTGGCCAGCACATCGCGAAAGTCGTATGCCTTATTATTCAGCAATGCCCGCGAAGTAATGCCCCGGCTGCCACCATTGGCCACCAGAAGTTCCACCTCGCCATAGGCAGTCGCGGCCACACACTGCTGCTCCTTGCCGGGCACGTGCGATAGGGCGTTGACCGCCGCATTCTGGCTCAGCCTGTACCGTTTGGGGTATCCCGTCGCCTGCATCAATGCCTTGAACGTGTCGGAATAATACTGATTGCCACGATAGTTCTTCAGGAAATACCAACTGGTGTAGGCCAGCAAGTCAGCCACCTCCGGGTCGTTGCTTTCGCGTCTGACCTGCGAGGTGACCCCCAGTGTGCGGGCCTGTGTGCGGAAGTTCAGCGTGTCGGCCACATTCTTGGCGTGAGTGGCCTCATCGCGCTGCTCCTCGGCTATCTTCTGCTGTTGCTCGGCATTCGACCGCTCCCTCTTCGCCTCCTCGGCGGCCACGTTGGCCTTCTGCTCGGCCTCATGGGCGGCACGGCTTTCCTTCTCCGCCCTTGCGGCATTCTGCGTGGCCAGTGCCGACTGTTCCTCTGCACGGTCACGCTGTTCGTCCGAGATGGCCTTCTGCTGATAGGCAATGTCCTCCATCTGCTGGCTCACCCGCTTCACGACGGCAGCCTCCTGTTCGCCCGAGCGAAGACGTTCCACCTCTTCGCCCAGTTCATTCAGTTGCCCTTCCACCTCGCTTTTGCCCGCATGATAGGCCACAGCCACTGCAATGCCCGCAATGGCTAAGACGACAATGGGCAATATGAACTTCTGAAACTTTTTCACTTCTTACGAATGACTAACTGCGTAATATCATCACTCTGAGGAGCCTCTCCGGCAAACTCCTTCACCTTCGCATTGATGGTTTCCACAATCTGCTCGCTTCCAGCCCCCTTCAGCGCGGCCAGTGTAGCCTCCAGGCGCGGCTCGCCAAACTGCTCGTGGTCGATGTTCTCTGCCTCGGTCACACCATCCGTGTACATCACCAGCGCGTCGCCCTCCTGCACCTTGAAACTCTCCCTGCTGAAGGTGATGCCCTCGATGGCACCCAACACCAGGTTGCAATTCGACTTCAGCATCTCCACCGTTCCGTCGGCATGGAGAATGTATGGAGGATTATGCCCCGCGTTCGTAAATTCGATGGTGTCCGTGTCCAGGTCGTAGATGCCGTAGAAGACCGTGACGAACATGGAATCGACACTCTCTCCGCAGAGCATGTCGTTGACGATGCGCATGCACTCATCCGTCCCCACGCCACGCACACCCGTCGCCTTGATGAGGGTGCGGCTCACAGCCATGAAGATGGCGGCAGGCACACCCTTTCCGCTCACGTCGGCCATGGTGAAGCCAATGCGGTGGTCGTCGATGGCGAAGAAGTCATAGAAGTCGCCGCCCACATCCTTGGCCGCAATCATGCTGGCAAAGATGTCCACCTGATCCGCCTTCTCCATCTTCAGCGAGAAAGTGCGAGGCAGGATGGCATGCTGAATCTCGCGCGCCACATTGAGGTCGCTCTGTATGTCAACCAGTTGCTCGTGTTCCTTCTGCGCCTCACGGATGAACCGAATCTGCTCGACCGCCTTGTCTATCGTCAACTGCAAGTCGTCCAGGTCGATAGGCTTCGTGGCGAAGTCGAAAGCACCATGATTCATCGCATGGCGGATATTGTCCATGTCGCCGTATGCACTCACCATGATGCACTTCAGCGACGGATTCCTCATTTCGTTAATCTTCGTCAGCAACGTCAAGCCATCCATCTCCGGCATGTTGATGTCGGAGAGGATGATGTCGATGTCTGGATGCTTCAGCAGCACCTGCAGCGCCTCCAGTCCGTTGTGGGCAAAGAAGAACTCATACTCTCCCTTGCGGATTTTCCTTCTGAAATATTGGGTCAAGAGCAACTCCAAGTCGGTCTCGTCGTCCACACTAAGTATTTTTACTGCCATTATCTTAGGAATTTATTTTTGATTCGATTTGCAAATATAGATGAAAAATGTGAATCGGCAAACCATCCGCCACAAAAAAGCAAAAAACATTCCCCAAAAAGGAATGATTACCCCCGATTTTTACATTTACCCCACTTCTCCGTGCGCAGCACCATCCCCCACACCCTGTTTCGCCCCCACAACCCCAACCCCGATGGCGGTGAAAAGGATAGACGGAAATGAAAAACGAGAAAAAGCGAATAATCTATCTATTTTTGGAAATAATCCATCTTTTAACTGGGAGAAATGGGCTAACTTTGCCGACGAAATCGTTAAGACTTCATAACAATCTATTGTTTACTACTTATTTTTTATTACTATTTACTACTTAAAACTAACTAAATCTATGGGTAGAAAGTTTAGGCTGGCACAGAGCCGAAAAGAACTACAAAAGACGATGCTGTGCGCATTGTGCTTCATGCTGATGTTGTGTTGCACCACTCAGGTGTGGGCGCAACGACGGAGTGACCATCTGGGACGCGGCTTGGTGGCCGTGAAGACCAGCGGAGGCGTGTTCCTCAGTTGGCGAATTCTGGGTGAAGAATACTACGATGTGACTTACAACGTGTATCGCAACGGTGCCAAGTTGAACAACATCCCGCTGAAGGTGTCGAACTTCACCGACACGGGCGGTTCGGCTGCCAACACCTACACGGTGAGCGCGGTGGTGCGCGGCACAGAACAGGCTCAGTGCAGGGCTGTCTCGGTGTGGAACCCTTACAAGTACAAACTCTACACCACCTGCGAGACGGGCTATTTCGACATTCCGCTGGCCAAAGTGTATGACAACACAGGGAAGGACATCACCAACACCTACATTGCCAATGATGCCGAGGTGGCCGACTTGGATGGTGACGGCGAGATGGAAATCATCTTGAAACGCCGCAGCACGATGGACGATGCCGCCAACTACGTGAGCCGCTCGGACGGTGCCTACGACCGCATCGATGCCTACAAGATGGACGGCACCCTGCTGTGGTGGATTGACGTGGGCCCCAACATGGTGAGCGGCGGCAGCCACGAACTGAACATCATCGCTTACGACTGGGACGGCGACGGCAAGGCCGAGGTGCTGCTGCGTGGTGCCGACGACATGATGATTCACGGTCAGCGCGGCGGTTCGCGTTCTGCCTATCCGCAACGCATCGGCAGGAAAGGTGTGAACACCCGCAACACCATCACCCACACAGCCAACATGACCTACACGAACACCGGCGACGAGTATCTCATCTATATGGATGGCGACCATGGCATCATCTACGATGCCGTGCGCTACATGAGTTATCCCCTCACTCGTGGTGCCGCCTCCGACTGGGGCGATTCCTACGGACACCGCTCCTCAAAGTATTTCATGGGGGCACCTTACTTCGACGGAAAGAACCCCAGCATCTTCTTGGCACGAGGCATTTACACACGCCACAAGATGGTGGCCTACGACGTGAATCCTTCCACCCACTCGCTCACTCAGCGCTGGTATTGGGAGAACAACAGCGGCTGGAACAACCCCTGGTATGGCAACGGCAACCACAACTACTGCATTGCCGACGTTGATTTGGACGGACGCGACGAGATTGTCTATGGCTCGATGGTCATTGACGACAACGGGAAAGGACTCTCCACCACAGGACTGGGACACGGCGACGCGCTGCATTGCTCCGACTTCGACCCCTTCCGTCCCGGACTCGAAATCTTTGCCTGCAACGAAGATGAGCCTGCCTCCAACTATCGCAACGCCACCACCAGCAAAATCTATCACCGAGTGACCAGCAGCAGCGACGACGGACGTGCGCTCTGCGACAACTTCTCCAACGACTATCCCGGTGCCATGGGACGCACCACCCAGACAGGCATGGTGAGTTGTGTAGCCGACAAAGTCATCAGCGAAATAGGCGACTACATCGCTTGGGGCGACCTCAATTTCCGCATCTATTGGGACGGCGACCTCCTCTCCGAGGTGCTCAACAGCCCCGGCACAGAGCGTGAGGCCGCCATTCTCAAGCCTGGCCGAGGCCGACTCTTCACCTCGTCAGGCTGCAAGATGAACAACTGGACCAAGAACCATCCCTGCTTCTCGGGCGACATCCTGGGCGACTGGCGCGAAGAAATCATTGTGCGAGTGGGCGAAGGCCACGACGCCATCCGCATCTACACCTCTGCCATGCCGACCGAGCATGCCATCTACACGCTCTGGCACGACCACCAGTACCGTCAGGCCATGGTGTGGCAGATGCATGCCTACAACCAGCCTCCCCACCTCAGTTACTTCCTCGGCGAGATGGAGGGAATCACCGTGGCTCCCCCACCATTGACCACGACTAACCGCACCTGGATTGGCCATGGTGCCACCATCGGCAGCAACTACAACGGCCAGCACCTGCTCCACAACGAGTATGCCAACACGTCGCTGAACGTGGCCGACGGGGCCGCACCCTACATTCTCACCGTGAATGTGCCCACATGGGTGCAGGGAACAAATAGCACCTCCACCACCAACCCCTACATCATCCGCACCACCTACTCCTGCAACCTCAACGGCGGCAGCCTCACAGGCTCCATGCGCCTCATCAAGCAGGGCGACGGTGTCTTGAACATGGCCAGCGTGACCCACACCTACACAGGCGAGACGAACATCTGGGGCGGCACAGTCAACTTCAACGGCACCCTGCAAAGCAGCCCCGTCTGGATGAACCGCCACACCACGCTCAACAGCGATGGCGGACAGTTCTTGGGCGGCCTGACAATGGAATATGGCTCCACGCTGAACGTGGGCGGAGCCACTCAAGGGCGGCTGAGCAGCGTGACGACAGGTGCACTGACACTGAACTATGGTGCCCGCGTGGTGCTCGACGTGAACGGCAGCGAGGCTTCCGAACATGACTGGCTGAACGCCGCGTCGCTCACCGTCGATGACTCGAAGGCAAGTGCAGCCAACTGGGTGAACTATGGCCCAGCCCACATCGTGCCAGTAGTGGAACTGCGTCTGGGCAATGTGCTGGGCGACGGCCTCTATCCTCTGGGCCACATCGCCTCGGTGAACGGCGACCTGTCGAAAGTGAAACTGGAATGTTCGCGCAACACAGGCAAGGTGGCCCTCGTGCATCAGGACGGAACGCTCTATCTGCAAGTGACAGGTTCGCCAAGCAGCAGCAAAGCCAACATCGACATTGCCGACATGGTGCCCGCAGGCAACTCCTACCTGCCTCTGGTCAACATCAGCAAGAACACCGCCAACGGCCAGACCCCCACGCTGTCAGGCTTCTTCACCAACCTGAACGGCGAAACCTACAGCATCGGCAGCGAAACAACCGAGACACTCTTTGCCCAGAACTACGAAAACGAAACCGCCATAACCGGCTGGACCTCGCTGGGAGCAAACATCAGCCTCGGAACAGGCGACACCACACACGGAAAGTTCTTCCACATCGCACCGAGCCAGACCAACACACGCTATGCCTACCAGCGCATCAACCAGCCACTCGTGAGGGGCGTGAACCAATACACCGTAGAGTTCGACCTCGCCCTGAGTGCAGGCAACACCGATGGCGGCGAGTTCTGCGTGATGGCCCAGAACGGCAAGAACCCATCGAACAGTTGGGACAACTATGCCGCCATCAACAACAAGACCAACATGCTCTTCGACCTGACAGGCAGCAAGCGTTCCACCGTCTATACAGTGAATGGCACCTCCTCCACCACCACCCTCAATGCCGGCACATGGTACCACGTCACCCTCAGCGTGAACCGCAACGCCCGCACCGTGGCGTGGAGCATCTCCAACGGCAGCAGCGGCACCTTCACCATGCCATCCGGCTCCAACACCGAGTTCGGCGGCTTCTACCTTGTGGCCGGACGCTACCAGTCGAGCGTGAAACTGGACAACATCAGCGTGAAGACCACACCCGTCCATCTGGCCACCTACACCTTCAGAGAGCCAGGCACCCTGACCGTGAAATCGACGCTGACAGGCTACGCACCCTCCACCACCTCGCTGACCGTGCCAAACGTTTACGACAAAGTGTATGAAAGTGCCGACTACAGCACCATCACAGCCTCCAACGCTGCATGGGCATTAGGCAGCAACTGGAGCACCAGCACCTACACCTCGCGATGGGCCAACTGGAACAAGAACAACACCTACACCTTCGCCAACAACAACGTGAACAGCAGCACACAACGCATGTACGTAGATGACGACCAGATGCTCTGGGTCGATTTCAAAGGAGCATCCTATCCCCTCGCACTCGTGCAAGGCTATGGAGTGGGACAAAACAAAGCCGCCACCTTCCGAGCCGAAGGACTGGGCAACGAACACACCTACGTCAAACTGCGCTACGACATCAGTTATGGCAACCACACAGCCACCACCGCCATGCGACCCGCCCTCAGCGACGGCACATTTGCCTACACGCTCTCCATGAACGGCGCCCTGCAGCAATGCACCATCTTCATGCCAGCCGGCACCACCTACGCCCCCGCGAGGTCATCGGCCGACGAAGAGACAGTGACCGGCATCGAAGAGACAGCAGAAGCCGAAACACTGAAACCACAACACGTCTATAGCCTTTCGGGAGTGCTCATCCGCAGCAACACCACCAGCCTGGAAGGTCTGCCGCGTGGCATCTACATCGTGGGAGGCAAGCGCGTGATGGTGAAATAATATCAGCCTCAAGTAAATGAACAAAAATAACTTTATTCAAGTTTCGGATGCTTTTTTCAACAACGAATATTTCGAATACGACGAATTTATACAATACACAATGCCCCCAAGGGTGCAACGAATAAAAACGAATGCT
>DGSP01000059.1:35815-36592 GCA_002393555.1 Prevotellaceae bacterium UBA4359 | reverse complement strand
CCGCATGGTAAATTAGAATTATTCGTTTTATTCGTTGTTGAAAATGAAGCGTTTGGAACATCCGAAACTTAAATAACTTTATTCAAGTTTCGCAAGTGCTTTGGCTTCTTTGGAGTGAAAGCCAAATGTGATGGTTTAGAGTTGAGGGCTGAGGGGCTGAGAGTCGCCAAGCGCGTGGGCTTGCGCCAAGCGCGTGGGCTTGCTTTTAACTCCTGAGCGGAGCGAACAGAACCCCTGTTTCAGCCGTTTTTCCGATTGTTCAATTTGTACACGCTCGTAGCCTCAAAACAGGTCTGAGTCACACCTATGACAGGGGTGTGACTCAGACCTATGGTATAGGTGTGACTCACACCTGTTTTTGAGGCATTTTCAGTTAGTCAATCTGTACGATTCGCCTTCAACTCAAATCAACTCCCTTCCGCATCCTCCACCTCCTCCATTCCCCTTCCATATCTTCACGCTCCTGTCAGTCGTTATCTCTCACTTCTGTCAGTCGTCACTTTGAGGGAGATGACGGGTGGACGAAGGCGATGGATGCAGGTGCGCGATGGCGGTGGATGCAGGTGTGCGTTCGCTGAAGAAGTGTAAACAATTAAGTAACTACAACGTCAGTTCGATATAAGAGAATTCAAGTTTCGGATGCTTGCTTTATGCCTTCGGCGGCCCCCAAAAAAATTAAGAAAAAACAAAAGAAAATAAGAAAAAATAGGGACAATGAGGTTATATAGATTGCAAGACCTTAAAACCTAACAAACGTGAGTTCGGTATAAGATATAC
>DGSP01000059.1:0-35614 GCA_002393555.1 Prevotellaceae bacterium UBA4359 | reverse complement strand
CGCCGAAGGCGTATCATTAAAACTGCTCTTATACCGAACTCACGTAACAAGATTTTTTTCTTGTATTTTTTTTTATTTTTTCTTGTTTTTCTGGGAGCCACTGAAGGCGTAATTCTTATATCGAACTCACGTTAAAAAAGACTGTTCGGGAACATCCGAAACTTTCATTTTCTATCTTTGTTGAAAAAAATGCAGACAATTCTTGTTCATTGATGAAAAAAGTTGTAACTTTGTAGGTGAAACTTTTCAACTTAACACTTACGATGATGTGCACGTACAACATTACATTGAACGACGAGTTAGTTAATGAGACACGTCGCTCATTTGTCAGCAAGGCTGCAATGGATGCTTGGCTGCAGCAGCAGGTGGAGGCGATGCTCATGTCATATAATGCCAGTCAACAGGTCATTCGCCAGAATGCCCGGCAGGCTATCGCCGCCATGCGCCGTCAGAGCGAAGAGAACGGCAACGCCGCCATGACGCTCGACGAAATCAACAGCGAAATCCGGCAAACTCGCCAGAACAGAAAAGCAACCCTATAACCCATGAAGCAGTTTTACGCAGTATTTGACACAAATGTCCTTGTGTCGGCACTCATGTCGGCACGGCTGGAATCTCCGACGGTACACTGCTTGACCTTGTGAAGACTGGCTTGCAACTCACTCCAACTGAAAGTTCAGAGTCATTCCCAGATTCCGATGACCGTGTGTTTTATGAAGTAGCCTTGTCGAAAGACGGAAGTTATGTCGTAACGGGCAATCTCCGTCACTTTCCACGCAAACCTATCGTTGTGTCACCTGCCGACATGATAAAAATTGTAGATAACAAAACCGAATAGCATTTATCCCCCATGCCCCACCACCACCTGACATACACCCGCACCGCCGCGTTCTGCCCGACACCTGTAGGCAGAATCACTGAGGCCGTGGGCGGCCATTGTGGAGGTGCAATTTTTACCCCCCCCATTTTTTAGACTTCATCGTCAACCCATGTTGCTGCGATGCCGCCATCAGGCTGCGTCGCGGACGCATCTGCTGCGGAGAGCCATGACTCTCCGTGGCCGCTGCTGCGTGTGCATACATGGTGCGACGGACAACAAGGAAACAAACATTTATAATTAACTATAACTTAAACAATTAAAAAACTAAACACGTATGAAAACAAAACTATTTTCTATTCTCGCCCTGCTGCTGATGGCAGTATCGGGCGCATGGGCGCAGACCTACAACGTGACCCTGGCCGAAGGCACCGAAGATGCCGACAACTGGGCCATCAGCCCCAACCCTGCCGAGGAGGGACAGGCCATCACCATCACCTACAGCGGCACGAAGAAGGTGAAGAGCATCAAGGCCGTGAAGAAGGCGGCGCCTGCTACCGCCCGGGCGCTGGCTGAGGCCACTGCCGAGGACTTGGGCAAGATAGCCGGTGCCGACGGCAATATCTATGACTCGAAGGATGCTGCCAGCACCGCCGGCACCACCGCCGTTGCCATGATTGCCTACGTGGGCAGCAGTACGGACCACGCCACCTACACGCACGGCCTGGCAATCGCGCTGGCTGACGAGAGCAACTACTCTAACTGGTTCACGGCCAAGAGTACCTGCGAGGGCAAGAGTGCCGTTACAAATGCTGCATGGCAGTTGCCCAGCCGAAATCAGTGGAACGCTATGTTCGGTGCCAACGGCGGCGACAATACAAAATATACTGGCCTGAATAATGCATTAGCCACCGCCGGAGGCACAGCTATGCAGGTGTGGGGAGAATACTGGTCGTCTACGACGAACGATGAAGACGAAGCCTGGGACGTGCTCCTCGACGTCCACGACGAAGGCTATGCCTACTGCCACTGGTACCTCAGCGATTTGAACGACAAGTTACGCGTTCGTCCCGTCCTCGCTTTTTAACCTATTGAGCCATTAACCAATTTGTCTTAGCCGCTTGAGCGGAGAGATATTGGTTAGATGGTATAGGTAAATCGTTCTTTGACATACTGAGACAAACGGATATTTTGATAGTTGACAGTTGAGAGTTGACAGTTGACTGTTTTCGGAGTTTTTTCTTTCACATGAATGACCACGAATTTCTCATGAATTATCATTTATGAATAATTGGCTACGCCGAACTGAAGGTTCGTGGCTCATTCATGATAATTCGTGTGAAAAACAAAAAGATTTCACGGAAAAGTAGTATCTTTGAGGCTCAGCCTCGAAGATACTCACGCTCGAGAAAACTCAAATAAAATTTGGTTTTCTGCTCGCTTAGCCGTATCTTTGCACCATCAAAACTATTGAAGCGATAGGATTATGGAAGCAATTATTGAAAGAATGCCCAGACGGGTGACCGTCAGCATGAGCACTCGCCGTTGGAACAGAATGCTCCAACTGGAGGAAGCCTACAAGTTGGCTCGCATCATCAAGCGCAGCATGAAGCAGGTTGAGACGGAACCCAGTATGACTCCCGAAGAAACCATCAAACAATTGCGCGCACTATGAGGGTCAAAACGTCTGAAGACTTCCGCGCAGCCTACAAGCGGCTGAAGAAACGTATGGAATAATCTTATTCCCTACGTCCCCCCCAAAATATCCGCCGAGATTCTCCCCCGAGAGCCTCGGCGTTTCTGTATCCGTTATGTCTCACGTATCGTCAGGGAACACAAACAAAGAAAAGAAAAAGAATAACCCTAAAAAAGATTCAACGAAATGAAACTCATGAAAAGAAATATGACTGCTCTCGTCGCGCTGTTCATGGTGTCGGCAGGTGCATGGGCACAGGCCGAGGAGGTGACGGTGACCCCTGTCGCCAACGCCAACGAGTGGACGCTGACGATGCCCGCCAGCGACGTGGAGTTGCAGGTGGAATACTACACCGACGAGGAGGTGGCCGAAATGGAAAGGGAGGCCGCCTTCACCGAGGGTGTGGAACTGGTGAAGAACCCCGACGGCACCTGGAGCCTCGCCTCCATGCCCGCCTTCGACGTGGAACTGCTGGTGGAGTACTACACCGAATTGCTGGAAGAGGCGGAGAACGACTACACCGCCATCAGCGGCACGGCTGACATCTGGCTGGGCCGCACCCTGCAGGCAGGCGGCTACAACACCTTCGCCGTGCCTTTCGCCATCCCTGCCAGCAAGTTTGCTGACTACAACCTGACTGCCGTGAAGAAACTGACCGCCTCATCGTTCGACAGCAAGACAGGCGAACTCTCGTTCACCTTCGCCGACGAGACGGAGGGCATCGAGGCTGGCAAGCCCTACCTGGTGAAGGTGAGCGCCAACGTGGAGAACCCGACCTTCGACGGTGTGGCTGTCAGCGGCACAGCCGAGCCTGTCTCGACGGCATCCGTTGACTTCATCCCCACGCTGGGCGCGACCACCCTTGTGGGCGACGTGAAGAGCCTCCTCTTCCTCGGCGGCTCGAACCGTCTCTACCACCCCGACCGCGAGAACGCGTCGATGAAGGGCTTCCGTGCCTACTTCCTGCTGAAGGGTGAGGCATTGGCCAATGCCCGCTCCTTCGCCATCGACTTCGGCGACGGCATGACCACGGGCATCATCGAGGTGACCGCCCCGACGGGAAAGGCCGTGGATGAAGGCACCTACACGCTGGATGGCCGCCGCCTCAGCGGAGAGCCTGTCATGAAGGGCGTCTATATCAGGAACGGCAAAAAAGTGATTGTAAAATAACGTGAGTCCGATATAAGAATTACGCCTTCGGCGGCTTTGGAAAAACAAGAAAAAACAAAAGAAAATAAGAAAAAATAGGGAAAGTGAAAATGCTTTTTTCTTGTATTTTTTTATTTTTTCTTGTTTTTCTAAAGCCCGCAAAGCGGTAAAAAGAACTTCCAAAGTGAGCGAACTGACGTTAAATAAAATAGAAAGGAGAATCAGATTATGAAGAAAAAAGAATATAAGAAGCCCGAACTGCAGGTGGTGTTCCTGCACCAGCAGACGCAGATGCTGATTGGCTCGCCCATGAGTGTGAAGGCCACGGGCCTTGATGCCAACGAAGCGTTCTTCCTCGGCGATGAACCTGACCCCACCAGTGGCGACGGCGACCCCAAGAGCGGCAACGCCTGGGAGGAGGCTTGGTGATAACACTTTCACAATCTCAAAAAAACGGTCTGAGTCACAGTGACTCAGACCGTTTTTTGAGGGGTGACGAAAGGTCGCTGGAAATGTTACAGAGTGTTAATGATGGGGGAAGTTAGAAGAAATATGCGTAACTTTGTGGCGAAAATAGACAATGAATTTTTGACCGTATGACAGAAAAAAGAAGGATGACAGCCTCGTGCGCTGCAGGTTCGCACGGGAAACGATTGTTTTATCTCGGATGTGTTGCACTCTGTCTGCTGTGTTCCAGCCTCCAGATGCGGGCTCAGCAGACGGCTGTGAAGGCTGTGGCCGATGGACACTGGATGGGTGCGAAGGAACAACTGGAACGATGGATGGCTGAGCCGGGCAGCGGACGAAGAGGCGGCGACGGAGAGAACGGGCTGAGGACGGAGCAGGCTGAGGCCCTGATGCTGGTGTGTGACTATGTGCTGGATGCGAAGGGTGTGGCCGACCGCATGGGCGAATGGACGGGGGAGCATCCGCTCTCGCCGTGGGCTGATGTGCTGAGGGTGTTGAGGCGGAACCGACTGCTGAAGGAGGGACGCGCGGAGGAGGCGCTAGACTTGTTCATGGAGGATGAGGCAAGGGGCTTCAGGGCGAATGTTCCGCTGCCTTATCCGCTAGAGAGTCTGACGGACGAGATGAGCAGTTGCAACGAGGTACTCTACAGGCTGGCCGGCGAACGCCTCTACGAGACTGGTCGCCACGAGGCTGCTGTGGGCTATCTGGAGATGGGCGAGAAGACACGCACGTCGCGGTATAAACTGGGCATGTGCTACTACAGGATGGGCATGATGGAGAAGGCGAAGGTGGCCTTGAAAGAGTCGGCTGAGGGCGCGACGGACGAGATGGCCCAGAGCGCATGGCTGCATGTGGGGCTGTCGGCTCTGCTGTCGGCTCGTGGGCAGGAGGGAGTGCGCACGGCGATGATGGAGGAGGCGCAAGAAGCGTTTCGGGCGGCAGCGGCCATGACGGCCAGTGCGACCCTGCGCGAGCAAGCCCTCTACAACTATGCGCTGACGCTGCACGAGCAGAACGCACCCGGGACGGTGGCGGCGATGGAGCAGTTTCTGAAGGATTTTCCTGCCTCGGGTCGGGCTACGGCGGTGTCGCAGTGTCTGACGGAGGTGTATATGACGAAGAAGGACTATGGAAAGGCTTTGTCAGCCATCAGCAGGGTGCAGTCGCCCGATGCGGAGACGCAGGGCGAGAAGCAGAAGGTGCTCTATCGGCTGGCGGTGCAGGAACTGAACCGAGGGGCGGTGCAGCAGGCTCTGACCTATGCGGCTCAGGCGGTGGCACTGGGCAACAAGGATGCGGAGACTTATGCTGAGTCGTACTACATTCTGGGCGACTGCCACTACAGGCTCGGTAACTACCAGCAGGCGGAGAACGACCTGACCACGGCTCTGAACCTGGGCATGCAGACGGCCAGGGGTGGGCTGAACAATGACGGCTATGCACGATACACGCTGGGGTATGCGCTGATGAAGCAGCAGAAGTATCATGGGGCCATCGTACACTTCAAGCGCACAACTGAAACGGCGGAGATGGGGCAGGCCATGAGGGCTGATGCCTGGAACCGACTGGGCGACTGCCATCTGAACATGCGCGACTATGACGAGGCGGTGGCCTGCTATGCCAAGGCGAAGGAGACCGACCACGCGCTGGGCGACTATGCCATGCTGCAGCAGGCTTACATTGAGGGGCTGAAGGGCAACTATGCGAAGAAGGTGGAGATGATTGGGCAGATGCAGGCGGAGTATCCCGCTTCGGGCCAAGGGGCTAAGGCTCTGTTTGAGCAGGGCCGTGCCTATGTGCTGATGGGGCAGGAGGACGAGGCGGCTGCTGTGTTCAGCACGATAGCCATGCGCTATCCAGGCCACGAGTATGCGAAGAAGGCGAGTGAGGAACTGGCCAACATGGCGCAGAACATCGCCATGCGCGACTCGATTGCGGCTGCACAAGACTCCATTGCCACCGAGGCTGCCAAGGCTCCTGTGGTGGCGGCACAGCAACTCTTCGACGCAGGGCAGCACCAGCAGGCTGAGCAGGTGCTGAACAAGGCGATAGACGAAGGCATCGGCAAGCCCTACTGGCTGGCACGGGCTTTCGTGCTGCTGAGCGACATCTACAAGGCTGAAGGCCGAACGGTGGAGGCACGGCAGACGCTGGAGTCGCTGAAGGCGAACTATAAGGAGGACGATGACATAGGGAAGATGATTGAGGAGAGGATGAAAGAATGAAGGTATTTAGAAATCAGAAAATGACGGATATGAAACTTAGATTTTGCACTTTTCAAGTACGCATGAAAAAGATAGTTCTCACTTTGGGAGGGTCACTTTTCATTTCGCTGACTGCCTCGGCGCAGTTGGACAACACGGTGGAGGTGACGAACGAGGTGAGACCTGTGGCTACCGACGCAAAGAAGGTGGAGGTGAAGACCCAGCCCGTGGAGGTGAAGGCGAAGCACTACTCGATGCAGTATGCCACGGAGGAGCCGACGCTGAAGGCTTATGCTGCCGAGTCGCTGGGCGACTATGAGACGGAGGAAGTGTGGAAGGGCCGGAAGAAGGGTTATGTGCATCTGGCTGGCGGCAGTCACGGCAACGTGGACGGGCTGGTGGCCTATCAGTTTGACCTGACGGAACAGGATGCGCTGACTGCCAACCTGGGGCTGAAGGGCTTCTATGGCAAGACGAAGGAGAACAGTTACTTTGGATTGGAGAACTGGAAGAGCCGCGACTATCGGAACTGGGCGGCACTGAAGTATCGGCACCGCATGGAGAACGGTGTGGAGGTGTTTGCCAAGGGAAATTATGAGAACCGCCTGTTCAACTACATGGACACGGAGGGCATCGCGACGGACAAGCAACACAACGTGCTGGCTGGTGCAAGGGTGGGCATCACGCCGTGGCAGATAGGGCGGCTGACGTTCGATGCTGAGGCGGGGATTGACTTCTTCAATCAGGAGAGAGCAACCATGATGGAGAAGAAACTGGGCGAGACGGTGTTGCGCCTGAACGGACAGGCCAACTACCAGATAGCCGACAAGCACAGTGTGGGACTGGGCTTGGGAGCGTATGGCTCTTCGTACAGCGGCAAGGAACTGAAGGGGGTGACGAATCTGAGGGTCACACCACATTATCTATATAGCAGCGACCCGCTGGAGGTGCAACTGGGCTTGTTTGTGAGCACGGAGGGAAATGTGGCCCCCGATGTGGCACTGACCTACCATGCGACGGAGAAGAGCGATGCCTACGTGGCGGCACGGGGCTATGAGGTGGATAATGACTTCCGTCGGCTGACGGGCATCAACTCTTACTTTGGGCTGTTTGTTCCTGCTGACATGACTAAACTGAAGATGGTGCCTTCGTTCCATCAGATAGATGTGTGTGTGGGCTATCGCTTCAAGGAGTTCCACGGCTTTTCGGGCAACGTGAACTTCGGTTTCGACAAGACGAAGAAGGAGGCGAACATATACTGGACTGCCGACATTGTGAACGGACTGGAGTATCCGCTGATAGAACTGACGCCCGACAAGAACTTCTACATCAATGCAGACTTCACATACGCCTACGAGGATGTGGTGAAGGTGGATGCAAGGAACACACTCAACTTCAAGAGTTCGAAGGAGGACGGCTCCTGGCTGGAGGACTCCTACACGGTGCCTTCTTACGCGATGGACTGGAAGGTGGACTTCAAGGTGCTGAAGGGACTGCACGTGGGACTGGACATGCTGCTGGAATGCTACACCAGACCGGAAATGGAGGAAGACTTTGCCTACAAGCGTCCGAACACCATGAATGTGGGGGCAAGTGTGCGCTACTCGCTGCCCATCGACCTCCCCCTGACAGTCTTTGTGAAGGGCGACAACCTCTTGGACAAGAGGCAGGACCGCTACCTCTCCTACCGCAGCATCGGGGCCAACTTCCTGGCAGGATTTTCCATGAGTTTTTAGGGGCTTGGCCAGAAAAAGACTGAAAAATTTGGCAGAGTGAGATGAAATTCCTAACTTTGCATCGGAAAATAGCGCATGAAGGGTTCCGACATCAAGAAGGTGTCGGGATTCTTTTGCTTTCGTCCAGCCCGACAGCCCTCCTGCTGGAGCAACTGTCTTGCGAAGTGTGCTACGAAGCGCTAAACTCCTGACAAGCAACTGAAATAATCAATAGTAAAATCATCGTAAATCGTAAATTACCATGGCTTATATGTCACAAGAGGGCTACGACAAACTTCGTGCCCAAATCAAACAACTGGAAGAGGTGGAACGCCCTGAGGTCATTCGCCAGATAGCCGAGGCCCGCGAGAAGGGCGACCTCTCGGAAAATGCAGAATATGACGCTGCCAAAGAGGCGCAAGGAAAACTGGAAACCAGAATTGCTGAACTGAAGGCTACGCTGGCTGCCGCCAAAATCCTCGACCCCTCGAAACTGACCAAGACTGACGAGGTGCAGATTCTCTCGAAGGTGGAACTGAAGAACGTGGACAACGGCATGAAACTCACCTACACCATCGTGAGCGAAGGTGAAGCCAACCTGCGCGAGAACAAAATCTCCATCAAAACCCCCATTGCACAGGGTCTGCTGGGCAAGAAGGTGGGCGACGTGGCCGAGGTGACAGTGCCACGTGGCGTGATGAAGTTTGAAATCATGAACATCAGTTTCGGATAAGGTAAGAACTAAAACTGAAAACTAAAAGCCTAAGTCTCTGCTTGGTAGAAACAGTTGCTGCTTGGTAGAAATAGTAAAAACAGACCTTTAGTTTTTAGTCTTTAACTATTAGTTTAACATGAGTATCTTCAGCAAAATTGCAGCAGGAGAAATTCCCTCCTACAAATGTGCCGAGAACGAGGAGTTCTACGCCTTTCTCGACATCAACCCATTGGTGAAAGGCCACACACTGGTCATTCCGCGCCGAGAGGTCGATTACATCTTCGACATGGAAGACGACGAACTGGCACGCTTTGAGGTGTTTGCCAAGAAAGTGGCCGTGGCCATCAAACGGGCCTTCCCCTGCGTGAAGGTGGGACAGGCTGTGCTGGGCCTTGAAGTGCCCCATGCCCACATCCACCTCGTGCCCATGCAGAGCGAGAAGGACATGAACTTCAGCAATCCCAAGTTGAGCCTTTCGAAAGAAGAGATGCAAGAGGCGGCCGACAAGATTTGGACTGAATTTGTGAAGGAATGACCTATCGGGATGCAGAACTTGGAGTGGTAACGGTGACCGTCAACCCCAGAGCGCGTAGCATCATTATGCGCCCCGAGGTTGACGGTCTTCGTGTTACTGCCTTCTGGGGAGCCTCGCTGGCTTTTGTCAGAAGCACCATCGACAAGTTCCGCCCGTCGCTCCTGGCCAAGCAGACGGATCTGAAGGCACGGCCACAGTTGACGACCGAAGATGTGGAGAAGATGCGCCGTGAGGCCAAGGCACACTTGCCGCGCCGTGTGGACGAACTGGCCCACATGTACGGATTCCACTACGCAGGACTGACCATCCGCGATGCCAAGACCCGTTGGGGTTCCTGCTCCTCACGCAACACGATTAGCCTCTCGCTCTATCTCATGCAAGTGCCTGAACACCTGCAAGACTACGTCATCCTTCACGAACTCTGCCACACCGTCCACCACGACCATTCGCCCCGCTTCTGGGCTCTGATGGACACGGTGACCGACGGAAAGGCACATGCCCTGCGGACAGAACTGCACAACTACCACACCGCTTGAGTTCGACCCTAACCCTAACATTAACCCTGACTCCTCTTTCCCCCTTGGGGAGTTGGAGAGGGCTTCATAAAATAGTAAATGGTAAATGATTAAATTGTAAATATAATTGTGCTGACTCAACAAGAATGTGATTTCCTTCACTCCCGCATGCAAGGCACCATCATCGAAGCCTTAGGCATCCGTTTCCTCCCCACCGACGACGACTGTGCGGTGGCTGAAATGCCCATTTCTCCCTCCACACGCCAATACTTAGGCATCCTCCACGGAGGGGCCTCCCTCACGCTGGCCGAGACCATAGCGGGAGTGGGCTCGCTCCATCTGACCCGCTACGACGAATCCCTTGCCGTATGTGGCACAGAGGTCAATGCCAGCCACGTGGCCATGTCGGCCACCGAAGGCAAGGTGTTCGGCAAGGCGCGGCTTGTCCATGCCGGCAAAAGCACCCATGTGTGGAACGTCGATATCGTGGGCGAAGACGGCACCATCATCTCGGCTGAAAGGGTGACGAACCGCATCATTCGCCGCAAGTAAAGCATTCTTATCTCAACTATTTCTGTTACCTCAATGCGACATCTGCTGCACATATTTCTTTTGTTGCTGACGGCTTTCTTTGGCATCTCATGCCAAGACATGCCCACACCCTACGAGTTGGCCCGATGGAAGGGACAACAGCCGTTCTTTGGGCAGCAACCAAGGCAGGAGGTGCTCGTACAGAAGGGAAGTGGCAGAGATGACTTGTCAAGAACGGACGGCGGCATCCGCTTCCGCGAGGGTACGCTCACAGAAGCACCTTCGCTCTGTCGCACTCTCTGCCCGGCAGAAGAGCGGGCACAGACACGTTCGGGAGAGCGCACATCTCCCACTTTCCGTGGTGGAGGCAAGGCTTTTGTGGCTTGCCATACACCGCGTTCTTCCATTCATCAAGTCTTTGGCGGATTCGTGCAGCGAACCACTGTGCCCATCCGCTCCTTTGCCTCACACGTCGCTCTTTTCTATGTGTTGAGGCACATCATCCGTTAGCGTTTTTCTCCCTCTTTTTCTCCTTGACAGGCAAGACAACCCACGCTCTCTCATGCGTGAGGATGTCCTGCCCATCGTGTCGTGTCCTCTTCTTTTTCCTCCTCTCTTCATTCAAAAAACGCTAACAAAACAAAATTATGGCAAGTCTTAAAAACATGGAGATGGCCTCTGTCGTGGCCTCTCATCCCCACATTTTCGTCAAGCATGGCTTCTTGGGCCTTTACAGCAAAGTCTATTACCGCCCCACCCTCGCCGAGGTGGATTGCATCCGCAACTACTACACCGTCTCGTCGGGCAACGCCATCCATCAGTTCCTGCTGAAATTCCAGAACGACCCATCCTGTGCCGAACACACCCACCTCAAACTGGATTTCGACCCCAACGGCAACTACTGCATGGAGTTGTGTGTGGCTCGCGACGGCAGTTTCTGCGCTGTCCAACTCTTCCGCTACGGCGAGTTAGAGTATGTGCCAGTCACCGAAGTGAAAATTTACGAAGGGCGCGAGGCCGAACTGCTGTCAAGCGTATTGCGCCCCCAGCATAAAGTGGCATCATGATGTTCTCCTCTTTTTCCGAAAACACAGAAATGATGTTGAGAAATCTTCATGAAAAAAAGCGATTCCTCATAGGGATTTCGCTATTCTGCTGCGGCTTTCTGCTGATGTTTGTGCCTCAGTTGTTTCATCTTCAGAGTCACCACACCGCCCATCATGCCATCATCCTCTGATGCGGCACACACTGCTGCACAAAAAAGGGGGCATCTCATCGCGAGATGCCCCTTTTTTCGTACCCGAAGTACGAAAGTTGGTTTTTTAGAGAATTGGGCCTTGCCCTTTTCTGTTGCCCAGGAGGGATGATGGTGTTCCTCTTTGGGCGGAAGGCGGTGGGCTTCACAGCGGCACCTTCAATAGGTTTTTGGGTTTAGTTAAGCATTAATTGTTTATATTACAAGTAAAAGCAAAAGTTCTTTTTTGTGAGGTCATCAGGTCGCTGCGCCACCTAAAAACCTTGTCATTGTATCTCATCCTTGGCGGTGGTCACGCTGATGATGGAGTCGTTGGTGGCCTTGGTTTCGGCCTGGCTCACATCTTTCACGCGGATGGCTTGCTGCACGTTGCCCGACTTGATGTAGGGGTCGATGGCCACCACATCGGCCTTTTCCTCGGCTTCTTGCTCGCCGATGGCATGCTCGGTGGCGCGTCCGATGGTGAGTGCCATGGCCACGACTGCCGCTGCCTTGAAGAAGGGGGTGAACTGCCGGGTGGCCAGTTTGACGATGTGTGGCTTCTGGGGCTGTTCCGCTTTGGGGTCAGCGGCCTCCACGAGTGCCAACACGCGCTGGTCAAAGTCCTCGCCCAAGGTCTCTTCTTTGGCCGATGCCTCATACTGAAAGAGGTCGGCATATTGAGCCAAATGGCCTGGTACATCCTCTTGCGAGAAGAACGAACGCAGGATTTGCTCCTCCTGCAGCGTGGTGGTGCAGGCGAAGTAACTTTCCAGCAGTTGTTCTATGTACTTGTAGTCCATTGTTAGAGAATTGATAATTGACAATTTCTTTGGGGGCGAGGTGGCCTCGTTTGGGGCCTCTCTATTATAGATGACGGATGAGGGCCAGAAAAGTTACAAGAAAAGTGATTTTTTTTGCAAAATTTTTTCTTTCACGGTACTTCTGGCACGGAAGAGGGTTACTTTTACGTCTGATTCTGTGATGCTTAACGTTTCCGCTATCTCTTTGTAGTTTTTTCCTTCAATGTCTCTCAGTTGCAGGATGGTGCGCTGTTTCTCGGGCAGGGAGTTGATGATTTGGCCGATGAAATCGCTGGTTTCTTGCCTCATCAGCCGTTGGTCGCTGTTGGCGAAGCCTTCGCCGGGGCGGTCGTGCGCCTCTTCGTCGAGCGACACGCTGCGGTTGTCCATTTTCTCCTTGCGGTCGAGGGCCAGACGGCGGGTCATGGTCAGCGCAAACGCCTCCAGATTGGCCACCTGCTCCAGTTCCTTGCGCCGTTCCCACAGTTTCACGAGTGTGTCCTGCACGATGTCCTCCGCCTCCTCCCTGTTCAGGACGATGCGCAACGCGGTACGGAAGATGAGGTTCTTCAGCGGTAGTATGTCGTGCCGGAAATCCACCATTTTAGTTAGGAGTTAGAAGTTAGGAGTTAGGAGTTAGAAGTTAGGAGTTGGGAGTTAGGAGTTAGGAGTTGGGAGTTAGGAGTTCAGTTAGGTACAAACCGTATGGCAACTCCTAACTCCTAACTCCCAACTTCTAACTCCTAACTGATGACTGTTCCTTGGGTGCCGTCGATGGCATCGGCCTTGGTGATAATCACCTGTTTCACGCCTGCACGGAGGGCCTGAAGGGCATTCTCAATCTTCGGAATCATGCCGCCACTCACGGTGCCGTCGGCCTTGAGTTGCTCAAAACTATCGGCTGTGATGTGGGGAATGACGGACGCCTCGTCGTCGGGGTCGGTCAACACGCCGGCATGCTCGAAACTGTAGATGAGGGTCACGTCGAAGAAGGG
Source organism: Prevotellaceae bacterium UBA4359 (assembly GCA_002393555.1). Taxonomy (GTDB): domain Bacteria; phylum Bacteroidota; class Bacteroidia; order Bacteroidales; family Bacteroidaceae; genus Minthosoma. The sequence goes on along the minus strand of DGSP01000059.1, from coordinate 22,234 downwards.
AGCCAGTGCCTTGGCCGTCTCGCCGGCAATGGTGTCGGCATTGGTGTTGAGCAGGTTGCCCTCATGGTCGTGGGTGAGCGGTGCCATGACGGGCACGATGCCTTGGCCGATGAGGGTGGCGAGCATCTGGCCGTCGCATTGGTCCACATCGCCCACGAAGCCGAAATCGACCGTCTGTTCGGTGCCGTCGTCCAGCGTCACCCGTTTGGGCGGGCGGCGGTGCGACTGCATCACGTTCATGTCGGCCCCCGTCAGGCCCAGCGCATTGATGCCGCAGGCTTGCAGGCGGGCCACGATGTTCTTGTTCACCAGACCGCCATACACCATCGTGACCACGCGCAGCATGTCGGCATCGGTCACACGTCGGCCGCCTATCATGGTGCTCTCGATGCCCAGTTGGGCGGCCACCTTCGTGGCGGAGCGTCCGCCCCCATGCACCAGCACCTTGGCACCCTCGATGGCGGAGAAGTCGCGGAGGAGTTGCTGGAGGCTCGTCTCGTCCTCCACTATCTTGCCTCCCACCTTTACTACTGTCAGTTTCATGTTGTCCTTGAGATGTCTAAAAGGTTGTTTTGCTATGCGACTGCAAAGTTAAACAATTTTCGTCAAAAAACGTTGCTTTCACTGCCTCAAAATAGGTGTGACTCACACCTATGGTAGGGGTGTGACTCACACCTGTGGTATAGGTGTGACTCACACCTGTTTTGGGGCTACGGAAGGGACAAAAAAACGGCGGCTGTGTTCGTGGGTGAACACAGCCGCCGTTTGGTCTTTTGTGGCAAGGGCAGAGCCTGCCTGTCTATGTCTTGTGGAGGGAATCCTCACACGATGATGTTCTGTATGCCGGGGAGTTGCTCGGCTGTCTCCTTCTTCAGCGCCTTGGCGTTGATGGCCTCGTCGAAGTGGGCAAGGCGATGGAGGTCCGACCCAAAGAATTTGTAGTAGCCCTTGGAGAGAAGCATCAGCGCCTTGTCCTGAGCAGGCTTTCCGTAGCCTCCGGCCAGCGAGATGATGTTGAGTTGCAGTTTCACCCCCTTGGCCACGAGGTAGTCATAGTCCGAGTCGTCCATGTAGCGGTATCGCTCGGGGTGGGCAAGAATGGGCTGATAGCCTATCTCTTGCACACGCTTGAGGGTGCCATACAGGTCGATGGGGGGCTGGAAGTAGGAGGTCTCGACCAGCAGGTGGTCGCCTTTCGGCCCGATGGGCAACAGGTCGTTGGCGGCCAGTCGCTCGTTGAAGAGGTTGTCTATCATGTTCTCCGCTGCCAGATGGAGCCTGACAGTGCCCTGGTAGGCTTCGGTCAGTTCCTGGAAACGGGCACGCAGTTCCTCGGGGGTGTTGGGCATATCCTCCATGATGTGTGGGGTGAGCCACACATCGTTGATGCCAATCTTCTCGTAGTAGGCAAGAACGGCAAGGGAATCTTCCATCGTCTGGATGCCATCATCGACACCCGGAAGGATGTGGCTGTGCCAGTCGGTGGCTCCCTTGAGGATGCCTGTGTCGATGAGTCTCTTTTTAGTGTTGAAGAATAGCATGTTATGTTCTTTAGTCGTTCATTGCTGAGGGTAAGACCCCGGTGTAAAAACTCTGTCTATCTATGGGTGGCAGTGGCCACTGCAAGCCGGTGTTCCCGACGACCTTAGCGGTCAGTCTTTGGAATTTCCGTAGCCATAACCGTAACCGTAGCCATAGCCGTAGCCGTATTTGCTGTAGTAGCCATACTTGTGGTAGCCGTAGCGGTTGCCTTCATAGACGGTACCGTTCAGCATCAGAGCCATGTTCTTGTACTTCTTATCCTTGTACATCTCGTCAATCTTGGGCAACATACCGCGCTCCAAGAGTCCGGCGCGAACGATGAAGAGAGTGAGATCGACATAGCGGTTGATGATGCTGGAGTCGGCCAACATTTCGACTGGTGGACAGTCGAGGAAGACGAAGTCGTACTCCTCGCGCAACTGCTTAATCATCTCTGCCAGATGTGGGCTGTAGAGCAACTCGGAGGGGTTGGGCGGGAGTTTTCCGCAGGGCATCACGTCGAGGTTCTGGTGGAGGGTCTCGCTCACGATGACCTTGTGGAAGTCGCTGATGTCGCCATTGAGATAGCCGGCCAGACCTTCCTTCGGAGTGTCAACATAGGTGCTGAGCGATGCCTTGCGGAGGTCGAGATCGACCACGATGACCCGCTTGTTCTTGATGGCGTAACTAACGGCAAGGTTCATGGCGAGGAAGGTCTTACCCGAACCAGGGTTGAAGGACGAGGTCATGACCACTTTGTCGCCATTGTTGCCAAGCATGAATTCGAGGTTGGTACGAACCACACGGAAAGCCTCGTTGATGATGTCGCGGCGATGGTCCTTGACCACAATCTCGCGCTTCTCCTCCTCTGACTTCTTCTTTTTCCCTTTCCGCTTGAACCAGTCGATGATGTTGAGGAGAGTCTGGAAGCGACGCTTCTTTCGGTGCATGGCGTAGGGAATTTCGCCCACGTAGGGGGTGATGAGGTTCTCGATGTCCTTGCGGCCACGCACACGGGTGTTCATCGACTCTAACAGGTAGATGATGCCGATGGGGAGTGCCAGGCCGACGGCGAAGGCGATGAGAAGAATCTTTTTCTTGGAGGGAGCCACAGGACGGTCAGAACCTACGGCCCAGTTGATGATGCGGGTGTTGTAGGCTGTGAAGGTCTGGCTGATTTCGTTTTCCTCACGCTTCTGCAGCAGGAAGAGGTAGAGCGACTCCTTCACCTTCTGCTGACGCTCGACAGAGAGGATGTACTTGGCCTGTGTCGGGTTGGTGGTCAGTTGCGAGTTGGAGATGGCCTCCTTGCGCTGCAGGGTGTTGATTTGGCTGGTGAGCGTGTAGATGTAGTTGTCGAGCGATGCCACAATCATCTTGCGCATCATGGCCAACTGCTGGTCCAGTTCCACCACCAGGGGGTTCTGCTCGTTGCTGTTGGTGGCATAGTTGTTGCGCTGCAAGAGGTTGGAGTTGTATTCGGAAATCTGCTTCTCGATGCTGGGGTTCTCAATGCCTGAGTTGGCAGGCAGAAGTTGGTTCTTGGCAATGTTGCTGGTCAACTGCTGACGGATGTAACTTGCCATGGTCTTGCGGTTGTTGAAGTCCATCAACTGGTCGCTTGTCTCGTTCGAACGGGCGAAGTAGGCACCGGCGGCCTGAGCCACGTCGGAGATGCGGTTGCTACTCTTGTAGGAGGAGATGGAGTTATCGACCGAACCCAGTTCCTTCTCGATGACGGCCAGACGCTCGTCGATGAACTGCGAGGTGCTGACGGTGATTTGGTTCTTCTCTTCCAACCAGTTTTGGTTATACACCTTGATGATTTCATTCACCACGTCGGTGGCACGTTCGATGCTCACGTCGGTGTAGGAGAGGTCGATTACATCGGCGTTTTTATCGGCCAAATCTGCCTCCATACCGGCGAGACAGTTTTCCACAGCAGTACTGCTGCGGTACTTCACAATGTCAAGATGGTCGATGGGTTGGGCATCGGGATCGGAAAGATAGTTGGGGTTGTTGCTCACCACCATAGTGCCGCCAAAGGCAAGGCTGATGGTGTCGTTCAACTGACCTTTGATGACTTCATCACTCTCATAACCATTCAAGTAGTCCAACTGAAGGGTGAAGTTCTTGTCTTTGACAGCAAGGACACCTCCCAAGGATGTGTTGTCCATGTCGATGAAATCGACGATGAAGGGGAGGGTGGTTCCATAGAGGAGTTTGTCGTAGAAGAAACCTTCCACGTAGTAGTCGGTGTCCATGCCCAGATTCTTCACCACGCCACTGATGACGGCGGGTGATTTCAACGTGAGAATTTCGTTATAGACATTGGACTGGAGACCCAAGCCACCCAGTTCGGAGAGTTCTACCACAGCACCTCCACTTTTGTGTGTGTCCTCTTTGATAAGTACCGCAGCACTACGGGTGTAAAGAGGGGGAGTGGTCTTGATGTACAAGACGGCAATGATTAAACAGATGATGACCGAGGCAACAATCCAGTACCACTTGTTCAAGCAGAGAAAGAAGATGTCAACGATGCTAAGACCGTCGCTTTCCTTCTCTTCAGCAATGACTTCTGCCTTTTTTACGTTTTCTTCTGCCATGATTCGTTGAGATGGTAAAAGCGTTTTTTGCTTATATTATTAATAATGTATATCTGTAGAGTGAAACGACGAATGTTACTTTTTCAGCAGGACGGCGATGGAGATGCCGACTGAAAGGACTGACATCCAGAACGAAGGGGTGAGGAGCGTGTTGCCTGTGGCGGTACTTGTACGCGCCTTCACCTTGTTGGGTTCTACGTAGATGATGTCATCCTGCTGCATCACGAAGACGGGCGATGCACACAAGTCCTTGAACTTGGTCATATCTACTTCGTAGGTCTCGATGTTTTCCCCGTTCTTGCGGAACACCTTCACGTTCTTTCTGTTACCATATTGTGTCAGGTCGCCAGCGCGCTCCAGAGCATCGAGAATGGTGAAACGGTCGCGGTCGATAGGAACGATGCCAGCGTTTCTCACTTCGCCCAACACACCCACATGCAGGTCGGCATACTCTACAGTCACGGTAGCGTCCTTCACACCCTGCTCAGAAGACACGAGGCGCTGTTTCACCTTCTCTGAAATCTCAGAGCGGCTGAGTCCTGCCACGTGAATCTTGCCCAACACGGGGAAATCCACCTCGCCGCTGGGATCAACGGTGTAGTAGGACACGTAGCCATAACCTGTGCTCTGGCTGTACGTCTGGCCCACACGGTTGGTGGTCGATACCAGATTGAACATGGCCGAGAGTTGCGGGTCGCGGCAGGTCACAATGATGGAAATCTTGTCGTGTGGCTTGATTTTGACAGTCTTGAGTGCATCAGTCACACGATTGACATCACCTGATGCGGTGTCTTGAAAATAGTTGAAGTCTTTAATAGAACTACATGAACTCAGCATGAGAACGCCGATGGTGAGCAAAAACAAAATTTTTTTCATTTTCCCAAAAAGTTTTTAGGTGCACCTTTTCGTCCAATAGAAGGGTGCAACCTCACGTTATGGCTGCAAAGTTACGACTTTTTTTCACGCTTTTCATTAAAAGTTCATGTTTTTTGCTAAAAAAAAGAAAAAGATTTAATAATTTTGCACCACATTTCAAAATTATGGCGACAGAAGGCGAAGAATTTAGAGTGGATGTGGATAAAGTCCTGAAGGAGAAACTCGGCGAGAAATCGAAGTTTGTTCCTAAATTTCTGGTTTCGTGGCTGAAGGGTATCATCCATCAGGATTGGATGAATGTGCACCTGTGTGGTGAAGGGAAAGGACAGGTCGGTGTGGAATGGCTGGACGGATGCCTCAAATACCTGAACTGCCAACTCAAGGTTCAGACTAACATCGGCGGCGAGATTCGCGAGGGTCTGGATGCCTTGCCAAGCAATGAGGGCGGACGCTACTTCACTATCGTGAGCAACCATCCGCTGGGCGGACAAGACGGCATCGCCTTGGGGTCTATCATCTGCCACAAATACGACAGCCAGATGGTCTATCTGGTCAATGACATCCTGATGAGTTTCAAGGGTTTGGCCCCACTCTGTGTACCCATCAACAAAACGGGACGAAACAGCCGCAACTTCCCCAAGATGGTGGAAACGGCCTTTCAGTCTCAGAAGAATGTGGTCATGTTCCCGGCCGGACTCTGCTCGCGCAAGGGCGAAGACGATGTCATCCGCGACATCGAGTGGAAAAAGACCTTCATCACCAAGTCGGTGCAGTACCAGCGCGATGTGATTCCCGTCCACTTCTCGGGTCATAACTCCGACCGCTTCTACAACATCGCCCGTTGGTGTAAGCGTCTGCACATCAAGTTCAATGTGGCCATGCTCTATCTGGCCGATGAAATGTACAAGAACCAAGGAAAGACCTTCACCGTCACCTTCGGCGAACCGATTCCTTGGCAAACCTTCGACAAGTCCAAGACTCCGGCAGAGTGGGCACAGTGGGTGAAGGAGAAGGTTTATCAACTTGACAAAGAATAAAACAAGATATGGAAGCAGAAATCATAGCACCGATTCCCAAAGAGGTGCTGAAAGCAGAATTAACCGATGAAAAGCGCTTGCGAATGACCAGCAGGAGCAACAACGAGGTGTATGTGGTCACATGGCAGGACTCTCCCAATGTGGTGAAGGAAATTGGCCGTTTGCGCGAAATCGTCTTCCGCGCAGCCGGAGGTGGCACAGGGCTTGAATGCGACCTCGACAAGTTCGACACGATGGAGAATCCCTACAAGCAACTCATCGTCTGGAATCCCGAATCGGAAGAGATTATTGGCGGCTACCGCTACATCCTCGGCCCCGACATCCAGTTCGATGCCAAAGGGCAGCCCATCCTGGCCACCAGCCACATGTTCCATTTCTCCGACAAGTTCATCCAGGAATACCTTCCCTACACCATCGAACTGGGGCGTTCTTTCGTCAGCCTGGAGTACCAATCTACCCGCTCCGACAACAAGTCCATTTTTGCCCTCGACAACCTGTGGGACGGCCTTGGGGCCTTGGCCGTCATCATGCCCGGATGCCGCTATTTCTTCGGCAAGATGACCATGTATCCGAGTTACAACCGCAAGGGACGCGACATGATTCTCTATTTCCTCCGCAAGCACTTCGGCGACAAGGACGGACTCGTCATCCCCACCAAGCCACTCGAACTGGAGAACGACCCCAAGGAGTTTGAGGACCTCTTCTGCAAAGACACCTTCAGGGAAGACTACAAGATTCTGAACCACGAAGTCCGCGCCCTCGGCTACAACATCCCCCCACTCGTCAACGCCTACATGGGCCTCTCCCCCACCATGAAGATGTTCGGCACCGCCATCAACTACGGCTTTGGCGATGTGGAAGAGACTGGCATCCTCATTGCCGTGAGCGAACTCTACGACGAGAAGCGCATCCGCTACGTCGATAACTTTGCCAAGGAACACCCTGAGTATGTCCGCATCACCAGCGGAGCCAACAAGGTCATCTACGAACCTTCCAACAAAAAAGAACTGGAGGACGACTTCGACCCCGTCAAGTGACCTCTCTTTTCGACTATCAGCGGTGTAAACCATACCCGAACGCTCCCTAAGTGGCACAAAAGCACAACTTTTGTGCCACTTTTTTTGTCGTTACAAATAAAAGCCGTAATTTTGCACAAAATTAACCGAATTGTGTAAAAAGAAAAAACTATGGCATTTACAAGAATCACCGCTGCAGAAGCCGCAGCACTCATCAAGAATGGAGACAACATCGGCCTGTCAGGCTTCACGCCGGCAGGCACCCCCAAGGCCGTGACAGCCGAGATAGCAAAGATTGCCCATGCCGAACATGAGGCAGGCCGTCCCTACCAAATCGGCATCTTCACTGGCGCATCCACCGGCCAGTCGTGCGACGGCCTACTCTCCGACGAGCAGGCCATCCGCTACCGTGCGCCCTACACCACCAACTCCACCTTCCGCAAGCACGTCAATGCAGGCGAAATCGCCTACAATGACATCCACCTCGGCATGATGGCACAAGACCTCCGCTACGGATTCCTCGGCCAGGTCGATTGGGCTATCCTCGAAGTGTGCGAGATTGAACCCGATGGCAAAGTCTATCTCACCGCTGCAGGCGGCATCTCCCCCACCGTGGCCCGCTTGGCCAAGAAAGGCATCATTCTCGAACTCAACGCCTTCCATCCCGCCAGTTCCAAGGGACTGCACGATGTCTATGAGCCCCTCGACCCCCCTCAGCGCAAGCCCATCCCCATCGAGCATGTGACCGACCGCATCGGCACACCCTACCTGCAACTCGACCCATCAAAGATTGTCGGAGTGGTGGAGTGCAACCTGCCCGACGAGGCACGTTCCTTCAAGGATGCCGACCCCGTGACCGACAAGATTGGCGAGAACGTGGCCAACTTTCTCATGAACGAGAAGAAGCGCGGCATCATCCCTCCCTCCTTCCTCCCCTTCCAGAGCGGTGTAGGCACCACAGCCAACGCCATCCTCTTCGCCCTCGGTTCCAATCCCGAAATGCCACAGATGGAAGTCTATACCGAAGTGCTCCAGAACGCCATCGTTGATCTCATGTTCCAAGAGAAAGTGAAGTGCGCCTCCACCTGCTCGCTCACGGTCACCAACGACAAACTCCAGAGCATCTACGACAACATCGATTTCTTCAAGGAAAGACTCGTGCTCCGTCAGTCCGAAATCTCCAACAATGCCGAAGTCATCCGCCGTCTCGGCCTCATCGCCATCAACACCGCCATCGAGGTCGATCTCTACGGCCATGCCAACTCCACCCAAATCTGTGGCACCAAGATGATGAACGGCATCGGCGGCTCGGGCGACTTCGAGCGCAACGCCTTCCTCTCCATCTTCACCTGCTCCTCAGTGGCCAAGGGCGGCGCCATTTCAGCCATCGTGCCCTTCTGCAGCCATGTCGATCACACCGAACACGATGTCAACGTCATCGTCACCGAGCAAGGCGTGGCCGACCTGCGTGGCAAGAGTCCCATCCAGCGCGCCCATGCCATCATCGAGAACTGTGCCCACCCCGACTACAAGCAACTCCTCTGGGACTACCTCAAAATCTCGCAGAAGGGTCAGTCATGGCACAACCTCGCTGCCACCCATGCCTTCCACGACACCTTCCTCAAAGAAGGCGACATGCACAAGGTCGATTTCAGTAAATTCGCATAATACTACACCATGAAATTTATTTCTTGGAATGTAAACGGACTCCGCGCCGTGTGTGGTAAAGGCTTTTCCGAGGTCTTCACCACACTCGACGCGGATTTCTTTTGCCTGCAAGAAACCAAGATGCAGGCAGGGCAACTCGACCTCGCCTTTCCCGGCTACCAGTCCTACTGGAACTATGCCGACCGCAAAGGCTACTCCGGCACAGCCATCTACACCCGCCACACCCCCATCGCCCCGGCTGTCTGCGGTTTACCCGAAGACATCACAGCAAGCGTTCCCCAGGGCGACTGGCTCTCCATGCTCACCGAAGGGCGCATCATCACCCTCGAATACCCCCACTTCTTCCTCGTCACCGTCTATACCCCCAACTCTCAAGATGGGCTCAAGCGGCTCGACCAGCGCATGATTTGGGACGATGCTTTCCGCCTCTACCTCCAGCGGCTCGACCAGCAGAAACCAGTCCTCGTCTGCGGCGACATGAACGTGGCCCACGAAGAAATCGACATCAAAAACCCCAAGACCAACCACCACAACGCTGGTTTCACCGACGAAGAGCGCACCAAGTTCACCACCCTCCTCCAGGCCGGTTTCATCGACACTTTCCGCCACTTCTACCCCGACACCCCCAACATCTACTCCTGGTGGTCCTACCGTTTCCATGCACGCGAAAAAAACACTGGCTGGCGCATCGACTACTGGCTCTGCTCCCAGCGCCTCCTGCCCCAACTCGTCAGTGCCAAAATCCACACCGACATCCTCGGCAGCGACCACTGCCCCGTCGAGGTGGAAGTGCAGTTCGAGCGTTAGCACTTCTCCTCCGCGAGAAAGCCAACTTCTTCTGATTCACCTCCCACATTCGTAAAAACCACAAAAAAAGGTCTGAGTCACAGCGACTCAGACCGTTTTTTTGAGATTGTGAAAGTGTTATCACCAAGCCTCCTCCCAGGCATCGCCGCTCTTGGGGTCGTCATCGCCACTGGTGGGGTCAGGTTCATCGCCGAGGAAGAACGCTTCGTTGGCATCAAGGCCCGTGGCCTTCACACTCATGGGCGAGCCAATCAGCATCTGCGTCTGCTGGTGCAGGAACACCACCTGCAGTTCGGGCTTCTTATATTCTTTTTTCTTCATAATCTGATTCTCCTTTCTATTTTATTTAACGTCAGTTCACTCACTTTGGAAGTTCTTTTTACCGCTTTGCGGGCTTGAGAAAAACAAAGATTAAAAAGATGCCATGCGGTCTGTTTTTTGTCCGCCTCCATTGTTTTTCCAGACGGACGACCGTCCGAACGCCGTGCGGACAACCGTCCGAGTGCCGTGCGGACAAGTGTCCGAATGGGCTTCGGACGACTGTCCGCCTTCCTGTGGCAAAGTTTTGGATAATCATAAAGCCAATTCATGAACATTCGTGGGTATTATGGGTATTATGGGCATTATATGTGAAAGGAGAGAAAGCCAAAGGCTTTTATATTGAGCATGAATGTCCATATAATGCCCATGAATGACCATAAAAAAGTGTGAGTTCGTATAATAGACAACGGATTTCGGATTGAACGGATTGAAGCCATGCTGATAGTCGGAGACTTCCAAAATCCGTTTCATCCGTGAAATCCGTTGTGGTCAATTCTGACACACTCACGTTGCAGAGAGTCGGTGGAGGGGGTCAGAAGTATGTTTCCAGGAGTTTTTTGGCGGTTTCATCGCCCATGTCAATGGCCCGTTGCAGGTTGGCTTGGGCCTTGACCTTGTCGCCCTTCTGCAGTTGGGCGTAGCCGAGGATGCGGTAGGCATCGATGATGTTGGGATTGAGGCTGATGGCCGTCTGGCAGGACTGGATACATTCGTCGAGCAGGCTGACGCGGATGGCGATGGCGGCTTTCTCCACATGGTAGAGAGCATTGCGGGGTGCCATCTCGATGGCCTTGTTGATGTCGTCGAGGGCCTGCTGGAACATGCGGGCGTTCACCTCTATCTGCGAGCGTTCGTAGTGGAAGACGGCGCTCACGCGGTTGTTCAGGAGGTAGGCATACTGGTTGTAGTCCTGCACGGCCTCGCGGTATCGTCCGCTGTTGGCATAGAGTTGTCCACGGCGGATGACGTAGTTGGCGGCTTCGCTGGGCAGGGGGTCGCCCATCATGGCGATGGCACTGTCGATGGGTTCGATGATTTGTCCGATGGAATCGCCCCTTCCTTCGCGTGCCATGCTGATGGCGAAGAGGTAGGAGGGAGCAGGATGGGCTTGGTGGAGCGTCTCGTAGATGGCGATGGCTCCGTCGTAGTCTTCCTTGCTCATGAGGGTTTGGGCTTTCTGAATCTGGAACTTGGCATCGGTGGCAGCTCGCTCTTCGCTTTCGGGTTTGGCGGCGTTGAGAGTGATGGCTTGGTCGATGTGTTGGATGGCCACATCCCAGGTCCACTTGTCATAGGCGGGTTCGGGCTGCAGGCGCAGTTTGTCGGAAATGAGCGAGGCGACATTGAAGTGGCCGTTGGCCTTGTCCTCCACCAGCGAGAGATACTTCTGCATGTCCTTGTCGGCTTCGTCGAAACGGAGCAGGTCAATCAGCGGTGTGGCGCGGCGCAGATAGCCCTCGGCATTCTGTGGATAGATGGTCACGAAGCGGTTCACCATGTCCATGTATTCGTCGTTGCTGGCGGTGCGCGACTTCAGGTACAGATAGACCAGTGCCTCTTCCTGTGTGGCTGGCAGTTCTTTGGGGATGAAGATGTTGGCGAGTGCCAGCGAGGCCGACTGGCTGGGGATGGCGGCGATGGTCAGCGTTTCCTTGTAGCGGATGTCGAGCACGTAACTTTTGGCACCCATGACCGAGTGGAGCATGCCGACCAGTGTGCCCGACTCGTTGAAAACTGGCGCGCCTATCAGTTTCGTGTCCAACTTCTTGTCCAGCCCATAGTAGGTGTATTTCCCCTGGATGATGGCGGTGTCGGCAATGGCGGCCTGTTCGCTTTCTACCTTGCCGTCGGCGGTGTAGTTGAGCACAAAAAGTGTCGATTTCATCGGCTGACTGGCGGTGGCGGGGGTGAGTGATGCGCCTCCTTTTCCTTTCACGCGGAAACGCACCAGCGAGTAGGTGTCGTCGGCTCCCAAGATGCGTTCCACCTCCTCTTGCTTGCCGCTGGCATCGATGGCGATGGCCTTATAGGCCCCCTTGAAGGTCTTGTAGTCGGCCACAGCCTCGCCGTCGGCTCCGACGTAGAAGGCCGTGCCTTGGCGGAGCAGGTTGCCTTGCTGGTCGTAGGTGTTGATGGAGACGATGCCCTTTCTTGCCTTGCTGGCAAACTTGGGCTGGGCACTCCCTGTCAGTGCCAGAAGAAACAGGGAAAAGAATAGTATGGTGTATTTTTTCATTTCTGTGAGTTTTTTAGCAGTGCCTGGGCATTGTCGAGAGCGGCTTGTGTCAGGGTTTCGCCGCTGAGCATGTGGGCAATCTCTTCCACTCGCTCCTCGTCGGAGAGTGGCACGATGTGGCTGAGGGTGTCGTCGTGAGTGTCTTCCTTATATACTTTATAGTGGTGACTGCCCAGGGCGGCGATTTGCGGCAGGTGGGTGATGGAGATGACCTGACGCTCCTGCGCCCCCATCTCCTGCATGATGCGCGCCATCTTTTCGGCGATGGAACCGCTCACGCCGGTGTCTATCTCGTCGAAGATGATGGTGGGCAACTTCACGGCTCCGGCGATGAGGGCCTTGAGGGCCAGCATGACACGGGCGATTTCGCCGCCCGAGGCTATCTGGCTGACGGGTTTAGGCTCTCCGCTCTTGTTAGCGTTGAAGAGGAACTGGGCCTGGTCATAGCCTGTAGGGGTGAGTTCGGCCGGGGTGCAGACAACGGCACACTGGAACTGCACGTTGGGCATGCCGAGCGGCACGAGCCTTTCCTTCATCTCCTTCTCCACTTTCTTGGCTGTGGCTTTTCTGCCTTTCGAGAGTTTCTGTGCCAAGGTGGTTGTCTTGTCCTTTTGCTGCTCCACATTCCTCCTAAGTTCCCCGATGAAATCGTCGGAATGAGTGATGCGCATGAGTTTTTCCTCCATGTCGCTCTGGATGGCGAGCAAGTCTTCCACACTGTCCGCTCCGTGTTTCTTCTGTAGGGTGTAGAGGGTGTTGAGACGTTCGTTCACCTGCTCCAACCGATGGGGGCTGTACTCGATGTCCTCTGCCAGACTCTCCAGTTCGTCGGCCACGTCCTTCAGTTCGATGTAGCAGGAATCCAGACGGCTGGAGAGTTCCTCTGAGTGGGAATAGACCGATGAAATCGACTCCAACTCGCCGATGCTTTGCTTGAGCAGCCCCAAGATGTCGGTTCGGTCGCTGGAGGCTTGCAGACGGTTGGCTGCATTGTAGAGTGCTGTCTTGATGTCTTCGGCGTGTTCGAGGGTTTCGCTCTCGGCTTCCAGTTCTTCCTGCTCGCCTTCCTTCAGGTTGGCCTCGGCCAGTTGGTTGACCTGAAACTGCAGGAACTCCTCGTCGGCCTTGCTGCTCTTGGCCTCTTCGATGGCTTCGTCCAGTTGGCGGACCAAAGTCTTATATTCCTTATACTCTTTCTTGTAGGCAGCCAGCGTGTCTTGCTGGTTGGCCACGATGTCGAGAATGCTCAGTTGGAAATCTTCCTTGCCCAGCAGCAAGTTCTTGTGCTGGGAGTGGATGTCGAGCAGTTGCTCGCCCAGTTCGCGCAGTTGGGTGAGCGAGGCCGGGGTGTCGTTGATGAAGGCTCTCGACTTTCCGGCGGCAGTCAGTTCGCGGCGGATGATGCACTCGGAGCCGTCGAAGTCGAGGTCGTTGTCGGCAAAGAAAGCGGCCAACTGGTAGTGCGAAACGTCGAAAGTGGCTTCTATCACGCACCGCTTGGCATCGGCCTTGATGGAGCGCGAGTCGGCCCTCTGGCCCAGCAACAGGCCGATGGCACCGATGATGATGGACTTTCCGGCACCTGTCTCGCCCGTGATGACCGAGAAGCCCGGGTGGAAGTCGATGTCGAGATGCTCGATGAGCGCGTAGTTTTCTATCTGTAAATTTTTCAGCATGTCTTTTTCTGTTTCCTCGGATGCGAGGAGGCTGTTTTCTTGATTCTTTGTTGTGTCAGAGCCTATTTCGTGATTTTGTTCCAATAGGTGTTTTGGCTGGCGTTGATGGCCGATACGATGTCATAGACCTTCTGTTTTTCTTTCTCGGTTCCATGGCCGGAGTAGATGCCCACGATTTCGTCACGCTTGAAGTCGGTGTAGATTTGTGGGAGTTGTGAGAGCGGCTTGTTGCTGTGGGCCTCTTGCAGCATCTCCAGTGCTTCGCTGACGGCAGCCCGTCCACGGTCGGCGTTCTGGGCCATCTGGTCGAGTCCTTCGCGATAGTACTTGTACTGCATCTGGCGGATTGGTTCCATCGAGGTTTCCATGTAGTCGTTGATGATGGCGTGGCGGTTCTTGGTGTCGCCGAAAGCCTTCCAGCCAGGTTCCGACATGGTTTGCATGCTGTTCACGATGTTCACCACCGTCTGGAGCACCTCGGTCCCTCCCAGAGGGGAGAAGGTGTCGAGGTCCATGCCGATGAACAGGTAGGCGTAGTAGCCCAGCATGGCCGTCAGGTTGTTGTCCAGATTGTTGATGTTGAACTCCAGATTGTCATACTCTTTGTAGGTGAAGGAGAAGTTCGCGTCCCTCATGGAGAAGACGGTGGTGCTGTATCCCGAGTTATAGACGGGGCGCGACACCTGGAAGAGCAGTTCGCCGCCAAAGGCATTGGCCGACTCGTCGTAGGTCTTGAGGGTGATGTTGAGTGCGCAGTCGATGCGTTCGGCTTTCTGATATTGCAAGTCTGTCCATGAGCGGTTGTTCATGAACTCGGTGATGGCGGTCTCCAAAGTCTCAAACACGCTGGTGTTGGTTCCCTGAATCTGGGAGTGGATAACCTTCACGGTGCAGTTCAGTTCTTGCGCTGTTGCCGAGGTGCTTAAAAATGGTGAGGTGATAATTGTGAAAATAAATAAGAATATACGAAACAATCTGTGCATCTTTTTTACAGGATAATGTATGAATATACGCTTTAATGGTGGCAAAAATACGACTTCTTGTGCAAAAAACGGCTCTTTTTTACATTTTTTTGCGTTTTTTATCCTTACATATTTTGAAAATACATATCTTTGCATCAAAATATTACAAAGATTTACAAATAACGAGGTGGTAGTTGGCGGTTCGGCTATTCACCAAATAAAAACTTAAAAGATTTCTCAACCGCGAGAAAAAAAGGAAAGTTATGAAAAATAAAATGGTAGCAGGTATCCTCGGAATCCTCTGCGGTTCTCTTGGAGTTCACAAGTTCTACATGGGCAACATCATGCCAGGCGTTGTTTACCTTCTCTTCTGCTGGACAGGTATTCCAGGCATCCTTGGTCTGATTGAAGGTATCATCTATCTGATGGACACTGACGAGCAGTTTCAGGCACGTGTTGAGGCTAAGAAGTTCTTTATGTAATTTCTCCCAAGCCCGGCTGCAGCCTATGCAGCAAGTCACAAAGCCTCTCGCACCCCATGTGGCGCGAGAGGCTTTTCTTTGTCCTTCTGCAACTCTATTCGGCCTTGTGAGGACATCTTGTCTGCCTTGTGGATGATGGCAAGACGATATTCGGCTTTGCAGAACAAAAAAATGGCGAAAAATGTTGTGGCTACGGCAGTTTTCCGTACCTTTGCAGTCGTAGTGGCAAATCAAGCATAATTTCCGGGAAAACAAGTACAATCTTATTTATATAAATGTGTTGACAGATGGATTCGTTTTTTGCAAACAATACGCTGGTGATTGACGAAGAAATAGCCGCGTTCAAGTTGTCCAATGCCTACAAGGTGTATGATGCTACAGGACAGGAGATAGGTGCTATCCAGGAGCATAAGTCTTTCCTCCACATCTTGCTGGGTCTCTTTCTGAGCGATGGGATGCTACCCTTTGAACTCAACATCCTCAATGCCGACGGCAGGCGCATAGCGCAACTCAAGCGCGGCTTGACACTCTTCATGTCAAGTGTGCATATTTATGATGAAAATGGCCATTCCATCGGCTCTTTTAAGCAGAAGTTCACACTGATGAAACCCAAGTTCACGCTGGTGAACAACCTGGGGCAGGTGATGGCCACCATCAAGGGCGACTGGAAAGCGTGGAACTTCACCATCTTGGATGCCAATGAGCAGCCTATAGGCACGATTGACAAGAAGTGGAATGGCCTGGGCAAGGAACTCTTCACCACCGCCGACAAGTATATTGTCAACATTGCTCCTTCTGTGACCGATGAGAATCAACGGATTGCCATTGCATCCGTAGCCTCTGCGCTCGACATGGTGCTGAAAGAAGGGTGAAGGTTTTAGATTTCTTCCAGTTTGTCGATAATGTCTTTGGCCACTTCTGGCTTCGATTTCAGCGGGAACTCTGTTTTCCCCTCGGCTGTGATGATGGTGATTTTGTTGGTGTCGGTGCGGAAACCGGCACCTTCGTCTTTTAGGCTGTTTAGCACGATGAAATCGAAGTTTTTCTTCTTCAACTTGGCTTGTGCATTCGACTCTTCGTCGTTCGTTTCGAGGGCAAAGCCCACAAGGGTTTGCCCTTCCTTCTTCATCTGACCCAGCGAGGCGGCAATGTCGGGGTTGGGCTTCAGGCGGATGACCATGTCCTCTCCTGTGCGTTTAATCTTCTCTGTGGCAGTTGTTTCGGGTGTGAAGTCGGCCACGGCGGCACACAAAATAGCCGAATCCATCGAAGGAAAGAGTGCTTTGCAGGCCTCAAACATCTCTTGTGCGCTCTCCACATCGGTGCGGTGGACGTTGGGGCTGCTGGCCTGCATGGAGGCCGAAACGGGACCGCACACCAGTTCCACCTGAGCGCCACGGCTGGCACACTCGTTGGCAAGGGCAAAGCCCATCTTGCCCGATGAATAGTTGCCAATGAAGCGGACTGGGTCTATTTTTTCATAGGTGGGACCAGCCGTGATGAGCACACGCTTTCCCTTCATGCTGTTCTCCCTTCCCTCTGCGCTGCCCTGCTGGGCGAAGAAACGCTCTAAGCAGGCAACGATGTTTTCGGGTTCTTCCATGCGTCCCTTCCCCTCCAGTTTTGAAGCGAGAAAGCCCGTTCCCGGTTCGATGATGTGGTTGCCATAGGCTTGGAGAGTGCGGAGGTTCTGCTGAGTGGAGGGATGGGCATACATGTCAAGGTCCATGGCCGGTGCGATGAAAACAGGTGCTTTCATCGACAGATAGGTGGTGATGAGCATGTTGTCGGCCACGCCGTGAGCCATCTTTCCGATGGTGGAAGCGGTGGCCGGCGCAACGAGCATGGCATCGGCCCACAGCCCCAGGTCCACATGGGAGTGCCAGGTGCCGTCGCGCTGGGAGAAGAAGTCGCTGATGACGGGCTTGCTGGTCAGGGCCGAGAGGGTGATGGGGGTGATGAACTCCTTGCCGGCAGGGGTGATGACCACCTGCACTTCCGCTCCCCGCTTGACGAGTTGGCGGATGATGAGGCATGACTTGTAGGCGGCGATGCTGCCAGTGATGCCAAGCACTATTTTCTTACCTTCTAACATTTCTTTTCTGTTTGGCTGTGAGATAGATGCGTGTGAGCACCTGCTTGGTGTTCTGGGCAAAGTCGCCCTGCATCATCCATGCGTAGTAACTGGGGTCGATGCGCAGAAGCACGTCGGCCACGGGACGGCCTTTGTGCTTGCCAAAGTTGAACACCTCCACACCTTGGTCGTTCTTGATGATGCGTCCGGCAAAATCGACGTTGTTGTTCATCTTGCTGTAGTCGGCCAGAAACTCGACATCGTTCTGCAAATCATCGGGATAGGTGTCGAGTTGTGCTTCGAGCACTTCGAGTGTGGCGCGTGTGTCGGCCAAGGCCGAGTGGGCGTTTTCGAGGTCTTTGTTGCAGTAGAACTTGTAGGCGGCGACGAGGGTGCGGCGTTCCAGTTTGTGGTAGATGTTCTGCACGTCGATGCAGCGGCGCGTGGCCACGTCGAAGTCCATGCCCAGCCGCAGGAACTCTTCGCAGAGCAGCGGAATGTCGAACTTGTTGGAGTTGAATCCAGCCAGGTCGCATCCCTGGAAAGTCTGGTAAAGGTCGGGTGCTATGTCCTTGAAGGTGGGGCAGTCCTTCACGTCCTCGTCGTAGATGCCATGCACCTCGGAGGCATGCTTGGGGATGCGCATGCAGGGGTTGATGCGCATGGACTTGGCTTCCTCGTTACCATTGGGAAAAACTTTGATGTAGCAAAGTTCCACAATGCGGTCTTTTGCTACATCAACGCCCGTTGTCTCCAAGTCGAAGAATATGATTGGATTCTGTAGGTTCAGTTTCATGGTCAGTCTTTCAGCATCATAGGCATAAGGAGCATGATGAGGTCTTCATTGTCTTCTTGTTCGGCTGGCGTGATGACTCCTGCACGGCTTGGGTCGGCCAGTTCGAGCACGATGTCATTGCTGGTGATGCTGTTCAGCACGTCAATCAGGAAGGGGCCGTTGAAGCCGATGCTCATGGCAGTGCCCTCGTAGTCGCACAGGATGTGCTCTTCAGCCGAGGTGGAGAAGTCGAGGTCTTGGGCCGAAACGGTGAGTGTACCCTGGTCCACGTGTATCTTGATGAGGGCACTGCTCTGGCTGGCAAACACGCTCACGCGGCGCAGGGCGCTGATGAAGGCCATGCGGTCGGCAGTGACGCGGAAGGGGTTGTCGGTGGGGATGACCGAGTTGTAGTTGGGGTAGCGTCCCTCGATGAGTCGGCAACTGATGACATAGTCGGTCAGTTCAATCTCGGCGTTGCGGTCGTCGTAGCGCACCACGGCTTCGCCCTCGGCCTTGGGCAGGACAGTCTTGAGCAGAAGTGCCGGTTTCTTGGGCAGGATAAAGGCTGAAGGCTCGTCGGCATGGATGGAGAGGATGCGGTTGCGCACGAGTTTGTGTCCGTCGCTGGCCACAAAGGTGAGGCTTTCGGGTGTCATGTCGAAATAGACACCGTTCATCTGCGGACGGAGTTCGTCGTCGGCAGCGGCGAAGAGGCAGCGGTTGATGCCGTCCATCATCACCTGCGAGTCGATGGAAAGGCTGCGGCAGCCCTCGTTCATGCGGGTAGGCACGGGAAACTCATAGCCGTTCTGGCCAATCAGGTTGTACTTGCCGTTCTGGTAGTTGACCTCGATGGCAAAACTGTTGGAATCGACATTGAACGTGATGGGCTGTTCGGAGATTTCCTTGATGGAACTGATGAGTTGCTTTGCACCGATGGCAAACTTCCCTTCTCCTTCCACATCCGTCACTTCGAGATGGGTCACCATGGTGGTTTCACTGTCAGAGGCTGTCATCTTCAACTCCCCGTTGCTGAGTTCGAAAAGTATGCAGTCAAGTATAGGCAGAGCATTCTTTGAACTCTGCACACGGCTGATAGTCTGCAGTCGATTGCTGAGACTTGTGCTTGAAACGTTGAATCTCATTGTTGAAAAGATATTGATTTGAACACAAAGTTAGGGCAAAGTTTTGACAGTACAAAAAAAAAGCGTACTTTTGTGGCCGATTTTATAAATAAGTAACATAAAAACATAGGAATATGGAATTTACTGGAAGAATTATCAAGGCACTGGAACCTCGTGGCGGTGTGTCGCGCACAACGGGCAACCCTTGGAAAATGCAGGACTTTGTCATCGAGGAAACGGTGGGACAATATCCGAAGCGAATGGTGTTCAATGTGTTTGGCGAGGAGAACCTGAATCGCTTCAACATTCAGGAGGGGCAAGAGTTGACGGTCTCTTTCGATGTCAACGCACGTGAGTATAATGGTCGTTGGTATAATGACATACGCGCATGGAACGTGGTGCCAGCCGCCGCTGCTGCTCCTGCCGCCGCTCCTGCCGCCCAGTTTGCACCTGCTCCTGCTCAGCCCGCAGCGAGTCCTGCACCAGCACCAGCCGCTCAGTCTGCCGCCCAGCCAGCCAACTTTGAAACGGCTGCCGACGACTCAAGCGACCTGCCTTTCTAAAAGAGAGGGTTAAGAGTGAAAAGTGAAGAGTGAAGAGTGAAAAATCTAAGTTACCTTGCTAACGAGGAACACCCCGGATGGCTAGTAACTTAGATTTTTCACTCTTCACTCTTCACTTTTCACTCTCAACTTTTCCACTCCACTTATTCCCAGTAGAGTTTCTGGCTGTTGATGTCCCACTTGTGGTCCTTCGGGAAGTCATCGCCCTCCCATGCCTTCTTGCTGGTCCACTTCTCGGCCGGGTCGGTCCAGAAGGGGTCGGTCTCGGGCAGGCCGAGAGGGAGGAAGGCGAGGCTGGTCATGTAGAGCGAACCATTGTTGGTATACCAGTCGGCCACGTTGGGGTGAGGACCCACAAATCCGATGGTCAGGAATCCACCTTCGTTATAGTTTTTACTCATGGTCTTGGCGTTCTTGTCAGGATTCTCCACCTGGCCGTAGAACATACGGTTGGCCACAGCAGTGAGTGCGGCGCGCACCTGCCCGTTGTGCAGTTCCTGTGGCAGTTGCTTACGCCATGCCAACTGTGCCAGCGGCTGCAGGGTGGCCATGCGGTAGGGGATGCTTCGGCCCACCACGGGGAAGGTGCCTTCGGGCGAGATGAAACGCTCCAGAATGACAGACCACTTCTGCATGCGCTTTCTCACCTCCTGCAGGCGGTTCTTGGCCGTGCGTGTCTTTTCGTTGGTCTTGCTGAAGATGAGGTAACTGTTGTTAGGCTGCTTGGCCGCAATCATCTCCAGACATTCGGTGTACATGGGCTGGATGACGAAGGAGTTGTAGTAGTCGAAGGCGAACGAAGGGCCGTCGCTGTAGATGCCGTCGCCGATGTACCACTCTTCCACCTTGGCCAGACCCAACTTGATGCGGTAGGCATCGTAGGGCGCACCCACATACATGAGGAAACTCTCCTCCATCGCCACAAAGAGCAGCCAGTTGGTGTAGGGCGGGTCGTAGCGGCGCAGGCCCTGAATCTCCTTGATGTAGAGGTCCTTAGTCTCCTGTGGCAGAGGCACCCAGAGGGAGTCGTAGCCACGGTAGAGACCTTCCACCACATAGGCTCCATCCACCAGCGTCTGTCCGCCGCTCTCCCACCCGAGGCGGTCGGGCGACTTGGGATCGACCGCATTGATGATGGCCTTGCGGGTCCACTCGCGCAATTGCTTACGCTTGGCACTCTCGGGCGTGTCGTCGTCGGGCAGGTTGAGCCACGGAGCCAAGCCAGCCAGCAGTCGGCCAAAGGCTTCCATATAGGCCACCTTCTTGTTGCGTTTGTCCCACGTGGGCGAGAGTTCCAAATTCTTGCATCCGCCAGCCGTGTCCATCACCTGCTGCAGTTTGCCTTCGGCCATGTTCCGCATCACGGGTTCGGCCATCTGATACATAATATCGACCCACACCTCGCGGTCGGTCTTCTGCTTGCCCTTCGGAGCGGCGCACACCCACAGGGCGGCGCACATCATGACAATAGTCAATGTAATCTTTCTCATAATAGGTGTTTGTATAGGTTAGTTACTAAAGTTTCAGTTGTTTGTTTTATGCTTTCTGCGACTTGAGAAAAACAAGAAAAGATACAAGAAAAAAGCACTCCATTTTCTCTATTTCTTCTTATTTTATGAGAGCCGCCGAAGGCGTAATTCTTCTACCGAACCCATGTTGATTTAGTTATATCTTTCAAACTCCGTCACGTATTCGCCGTGCATCAGCACCAGGCTGTCGGAGGTCAACTGCATGATTTCAAACGAATCGACCACCGCCGGACTTTCATCGCCCAACTTCTTGGGCGAGTGGAGCAGCAGGAGTCCGTCCTTCACCTCCCATGCGTCATATTCCACGCCCATGTTGTAGGTGGTGGCCGAGCCCTTGGCATCGAGTTCCAGGCTCTGCTCGCGTCCGTCCGCTCCGCGCTGCGTCCAGATGTGCTGCAGCGAGGTCAGATTGACTGCCACCGATGCGAAGATGTCATCGTCGGCCACGTTGTAGATGACCTCCACCTCGTCGCCAGCCACCACGCCGCCCATCACGCTCTGCCCGTTCTTGCTGATGTAGAGCGTGTCGCCGTCGTCGTTGATGAACTCAATCACGTTCATGCTCGAACCGTCGCCAATGGTGCCGTGAGCCTCAACAATGCTCGGCATCTCCTTCACCGGCACAATCTCCACTGCCGGGTCTGTCGGCTCATTCTTTTTCTTCTCTTCGCACGAGAGGAGTCCCAGCAGAACGGCTCCCGTCATGACAAGCCAAAACTTTCTCATGTCATTCTTATTAAAGTTTCGCAAACTCCACTTCATTCATGCTTCCTCCACATTTCCGCCCAGATTTTTCTTCTCGGCAGAATATCGGACGACAAAGTTAAGACCTTTTTTTCATCTTTACATCAAAAAGAGAGAAAAAAGTTTCACAATCATCATTAAAAGTCTCCAAAGGGGCTTCGCCGTTACCTCTTCCGACTCCACTCCACTGAGTCACGTGACTCTCTTCCACTGC
>DGSP01000079.1:4892-10024 GCA_002393555.1 Prevotellaceae bacterium UBA4359 | reverse complement strand
CCAACGCAATTCGGGGATGAACCAGTAATGATTTCTTCATTGGTAAAATGGTTTTTGTTAGTTAGAATTGTGTTGTGATAATAAAGGTGTCATTGGAAAATGACAGTACAAAATTACGATAAATGAAAAAAACGGCCAAAGAAAAAGCAAAAAAAGTTATTATGATTATCCGCTATCCACTATTCGCCGTGAAGTCGTCAGCCCCAAACTTATATCATCATCAGCAATGATGCTGCAGGCCCAAAATCGATGTCCCCGATGTCGGTCAATCGATGTCCCCGATGTCGGTTCACCGACATCGGGGACGTCGGTTGAGAGCGTGTGGAAGAGTCTGTTTTGGCGCAGCACCTTCTTGTCAGAGGGGTTCATGCCGTTACTTCACCTTCAGTTCCTTGCCTGTGTAGGTGACGGTCTTTTCGGTGCCACCCAACACCTTCACCGTGAAAGTGCGGCTCTGTGGCATACCTGTGAAGGTGCCTGTACGCTTGCCAATGGTGAGCGTCTTGCTGCGTTCGTTCCAAGTGAGGAGAATGGTGCTGTACTGCCCCTTCTCGTAGTTGTAGGAGTCGCCTTCGTCTTCGTAGAGGGTGAAGGTGGCATCGGCTCCGGGATAGACGCAGAGGGTGAGGCGGTCGAACTTGTTCTCGTTGGCATACTGCACGTCGGGGCCGAGGGGCAGGATGGAGCCTGCCTTCACATAGAGAGGCGAGTGGCTCAGCGGTGCGGCGGCGGTGAGGCTCTGTCCGCCGTCGTGGCGTGTGCCTGTCCAGAAGTCGTACCATGCCGTGCCTTTGGGCAGATAGACCTCATACTGCTTGTTGGCTTTCCAGTCGATGACGGGATAGCCGTTGTGCCGTTCGCCATTGCCTTCCTGCTTGTTCCAGCCGCTCATCTCGTCGGTCCTGACTATCTTCTCGGTGGTGTAGAGCGGATGGAGCACGGGGCAAACGAGCACGTTGCGGCCAAACATGTATTCCTTGGCATTGTTCCAAGTCTGCTTGTCCTCTTTGAAGTCCATGAAGAGGGCGCGCATGAAAGAGTCATCGTTCTTGCTCACCTGCCATGCGGTGCTGTAGATGTAGGGGAGGAAGCGGTAGCGGAGGCGGACGGCATCGACGAGAGCGTCATAGACGGGTTCGCCCTGCTTGCCGTAGTAGTAGAGTTCGCGATACACGTCGGTGCCGTGGCTGCGCATCATGGGCATGAAGGCTCCAAACTGCATCCATCGCACGTAGAGTTCCTGATACTGCGGGTTGCGTGTGGCAGAGTTGTGGCCCTGTGTGTTGTAGGAGCCGGCAAAGAAGCCGCCGATGTCGCAGTTCACGTTGGGGTTGGCCGTGAGCGTGTGGTTGAGGCAGAGGGGAATTTGCTTGCGCAGGTTCTCCCACGAAGAGCCGATGTCGCCGCTCCAGGTCTGTGCGCCCGTGCGCTGCTGGCCGGCAAAGTAGGAGCGGGTGAAGATGTAGGTGCGCTTCTGGCTGTCCGCTCCCCGCTGGTGGTCATACACGCCGCCCACGGTCATGAGCGGGAAGGCGTTGCGCACACTGCGGTAACTGCCCAAGTAGCAGCGTTCGTCGAGGTCGCTGTCCTTGTAACTGTGGTGGTCGGGGTCGGTCGAGTCCATCCACCAGGCATCGATGCCCATCTGGTGCATGTGGGAGAGGTATTTCCAGTAGATGTCGCGGGCCTCGGGGTTGAAAGCGTCATACACGCGCACTCCGCTGGGATAGTCCATGCGCGGAGGCCACATGGGGAGTCCGCTCTGGGGCCATGTCTCGAAACTGAAGAGCATGTTCTTCTCTTTCAGTTCGCGGAACTGCTTGGTCTCGGGGCCGAAGGAGGCCCAGATGCTGATGCTCAGGTGGGCATTCTTTTTGTGCACCTCGTCAATCATGCGCTGTGCCTGGCCGAACTCGTCGTTGAGGAAGTCCATGGCATTCCACGTGTAGTTGCTGCCCCAGTATTGCCAGTCCTGCACGATGCCGTCGAAGGGCACTCCGAGGTCGCGATACTTGCGCACCACCTCCAGCAGTTCCTGTTGGCTCTTGTAGCGTTCGCGGCTCTGATGGAAGCCATAAGTCCACAGCGGCACCATGGGCACATGGCCTGAGAGGTGACGCATCTCAGCAATCACGCCGTCGGCATCGCCGCCATAGATGAAGTAGTAGTCTATCTGCTTGCCCACTTCCGACTCCAGACTGACCTCTCCGGCCTGTCCCTCGGCCGGAGTGACGAGAACGGTGGGTGAGTAGTTGTCCCAGTAGATGCCGTAGCCCTTGATGCTCTGGTAGAAATGGGCATAGTCTTCGAGGTTTGACTGCTCCATGCGGCGGTTTTCGCCACGCTGGGAGAGTTTGCCGTTCTGCAGCATGCCCACACCATAGATGGGCTCGTCGGCATCGAGTGTCCAGGTCTGCTTCACCTTGCTGGCTCCGGCATCGGGACCCGACGTGATGGGGGTGAAGGTGCTTTCGTTCTCACTGGTGAGAGGTGTGCCCTTGCTGTCGGCGAAGGACACCTTGCCGTCTTTCACGGTCACGGTGAGGACGGAAGACTTGTACACGGTGGCTGAGCCTTGTTGGGTTCGGCTCACCTTCACGTTCTGCGGCTGAACCGTAACGACCAGTGACTTTTTCTCTGGCTTGAGTCCATTGTCCTTCACCACACGGACCGTGCGGGGGGTGTAGAACTCGATGGTTTGTGCACCCGTGCTGACACAGGCTGTCAGCAAAAGGGCGGCGATGATGTTTCTTTTCATATTACTTATATAATAGGTTGATAGAGAATGTTTGTTTTGCTTTGTTTTTGGGGGATGTGTCTCTTGCTGGGGGTTACTCCCCTCTGCTGATGACGTTTTCTTCGGACAGCAACTGCGCCACACCCTCGAGTTTGCGCTGGAAGATGCGGTTCTCCAGCGTTCCTTCTGTCGCACAGCGCGAGGGCAGGATGTGGCAGGGGCGGTCGCCTGTGATGTAGAAACTTTTTCATCGTTTTGTCTTGATAGGTTTTGGATTGGGTTGGTTTTGATGGTGCAAAGGTAGGGAAAATTGGTGTTAGGGATGTATAACAAATGAAGATGTCTTTGGTAACAAATGTTGAAAAGGGCTTATTTCGGGGAAAATTCTGATGGTTTGCAACCAAATTCCTTCTGGAAACATTTGCTAAAGTAACTGGTGGAGCCGAAGCCTGTGTGCTGGGCTATGTCGGTCACGGTCATGTTTCCCTCTTGTAGCATGCGGGCGGCGCGGTGGAGCCGGATGCTGCGGATGAAGGCTACGGGTGACTGCTGCATGAGGTGGGTGAGCCGCTTGTAGAGTCCTGTGCGCTCCATGCAGAGGTCGGCGGCCAATCGTTCCACGTTGTAGGTGGGGTCGGTGATGTGTTGCTCCACGAGCAGGGTGGCACGGGCCATGAATTCTTTTTCTTGGGGTGTGGGTTCGGGGAGTGTGGCTGTTGGGCTGACGGGGTCTGGCTCGTTGAGCATGACGATGGCTTCGGAGTGTTCGTAGCGGTTGATTTGTTCAACGAGGTTTTGGATGCGCAGCAGGAGCATGTCTTCACGGCTTTTGCGCTGCAGGTGGCGGCGGTAGAGGCCGAAGAGGATGAGGAGAGCGGCGATGCCTAATAATAAATAGGTGAGGTAGGCGATGGGGGTCTGCCACCAAGGAGGACGGATGGTGAAGGTGATGCGGCGCACATCGGCAGGGTTCCAGTGGGCAGGGTTGGTGGTGGCCATCACCTCAAGGGTGTAGTGGCCCGGTGAGAGGCTGACCAGGGGAAGGTAGAAGATGCCTTTGTCATCGACTTGATGGTTGGTCGTGTCGGCAGAGAGAATGTGCCATTGCCCGCTGATGCCAGAGAGGCGGTAGCGGTAGTAGGTGCTGCGGGGCCGCACGTAGTTCATGGTGGAGAACTGAAAGGCCAGGGAGTTTTGGTCGTGGGCAAGGGAGAGGTGGCTGGCGTAGGGTGGGGTGACGCTGAGCAGGGTGTCGCCGCCGTAGGTCTGGCCTACTTGCAGGGGCTGTCCGTGCAGGTAGATGGCAGAGAGGATGGGGTGTACCTCTATATCGATGGGCCGGGTGTCGAAAAGGCCGGAGAGGGGCGATGTGTAGAGCAATCCGTTGTTGTAGGTGCCGAGCCAGATGCCTCCTTCACGGTCGAGCCACACGGTGTTGATGCCTGTGGTGAGTGTGGTGCCGTCGGGCAGGTGCAGTTCTTTGAAAAACTCTTTCTCGCCTGTGGTGGGGTTGATGCGCAGGTAACCGTCGGGGGTGGTCAGGTAGAGCATTCCTGTGGGGGTGGGTGTGAGGGTGTGCATCCAGGTGGAACTGGTCATCAGTTGGTGCCATTGGTGGGTGTGGGGGTCGAACGACTGGAGGATAGAGCCGCCGCTGCCTGTACGCACTTGGTAGAAGCGGCGGTCTGCTCCAAGGACGACCAGTGACGTGCTGGCATACTTTTGTCGTTGGGCTTCCCCGTATGCTTCTGAAAGGTAGGCTATGCGTCCGTCTTTCTGATAGACAGCGAGTTTCCCTGTGCTGAAGAAGGCGTAGGTGCTGTCGGCGAGGGTCATGACATCTTGCAGGTTGCCTGCTTGGGCTGGCATTTGCAGGTGGCGGTGGGTGGTGGGGTTTTGCAGGGTCTGTCCTTTTTTAACCCATGTTTCTCCATTTTGGGTGATGAAGAAGTCTGTGGCTGTCCAGTCTTTTGTTTTTTCCCAACGTAGGGTGGGGAGATGGAGGCAGTAGAGCCGTCCCCATTGCTTGAGCCAGAGGCGGTGGTGGTTGTCGGCGTAGAGGTGGGTGGCTCCTGTGTAGGAAGGGAGGCTGACCCATCGGGTGGTGTCGATGGCTACGGACTGCAGGCGGTGACCGTCGTAGATGTCAACGGCGCGGTCGGTGACGATGACCATGCGTCCGTCTGTGAGTTGCAGCATCTGCAGGATGTGGTTGCTGCTCAGCCCGTTCTGGCGGTTGAGGGTGTAGTAGTTGTTGCTGGCTTCGCCTGCCTGACTGCTGAGGGGAAGGAGGATGATGAGGAGGAAAAGGAGGAAGCCGAACATGGGTTTAGGAGTTGGAATTAGCAATTAATAATTAATAATGAATTCAAGTTTCGGATGTTCCAAACGCTTC
>DGSP01000079.1:326-4766 GCA_002393555.1 Prevotellaceae bacterium UBA4359 | reverse complement strand
GTATTTCCCTAATGCCGCAAGCGGCAACGAATGGAATCGAATGGCTACACTCAGCATTCGTTTTTATTCGTTGCACCCTTGGGTGCATTGTGCATTGTATAAATTCGTCATATTCGAAATATTCGTTGTTGAAAAAAGCATCCGAAACTTCAATTAATTATTCATTGTTAATTATTCATTGTTACTGATTGGTGTAGATTTTTTTCTTGTTCTGGATGAGGATTCCTTTGGCTCCAGTGGGGGCTGGTCGGCCACTAAGGTCGTAGGTGGTGGAGTTGCCCTTGGCTGTCGGGGTGGTGGTGACGGCATGGATGGGTGTGGTCTCTTCGTAGTCGTCGTTGAGGTCTTTAGACTGTGCTTCGGTGTCGGTCATGAGTGCCTTCACCTCGTCGGCAGAGAGGGCGTAGTTGTAGATGCGGAAGTCGTCGAGGCGACCGCTGAAGTAGGGGTCGGCGGTGAACATGGAGCGTCCGATGTAGCAAAGGGAGGGGGCTATGTCGGAGGGGCGGATGGTGAAGTCGCTCCGTGTGGCCACGGCTTGGCCGTCGAGGTAGAGGGTGGCCTGCACTTTGTCGCCTGTGGGCTGGAGGGTGATGGCGAGGTGTTTCCATCCGCTGGAGGAGAGTTGTCTGCCGTTGGTGAGAATCTGTTCATCGTCTCCGTTCTTCATGACGAAGCGCATCTCGCTGCCATTGCTGGGGGTGAAGAACATGTATTGGGTGGTGGAGTTGCCGAAGTCGAAGATGCGTTGCCAGTTGCTGTTGCCGTTCCATCGCACCCAGGTGGCGATGGTGAGGGCATCGTGGTGGGCTGCGGAGTAGGGGAGTTGGAGGTAGGTGCCGCCGTTGAGATTGAGGCTTTTGGTGCCTGACTTGGCGAGTGTGTTGCCGCTGTAGGAGGCTGTGCCATAAAGTGAGGCACTGAGGTGGTTGGGAGTGAGGTCGGCGAGGTTGTCGTCGAACTGCAGTTGGCAGAGGAGGGACTGTTCCGTGAGGGGTGCAGCGGCGAGAGGTTCGGAGGCATCGGAGCGGTTGCCGGCATAGTCAACGGCAATGACCTTGTAGAGGTAGTGGTGGCCGCTGATGGCGGTGTTGTCGGTGAAGGTGGGCTGTTCGGCTCCTTCAGCCTTGGCTATGTTGCGACCGATGGTGTTGTACTCGATGGGGGAATCTTCGAGCGCAGGCTGTTCGGCTCGGAGGATGGTGTAGGTGAGTGGGTCGTTGTCGGTGGGTTCGACCCAGGTGAGTTCGACAGAGCCGGGGCGTTGCTTGGCCGTGAGGGCTGTGGGTGCGTCGGGGGCTGAAAAGTCGGTCTTGGAGTCGATGGGCTGGAATCGCCAAAGGTACTTGCGCAGATTGGCGGCTGTGATGTTGGCGGCGGGGGCGTTTTGCAGGGTGAGTGCGGTGCCGGAGGTGGTGGATGGGCAGTAGAGGTATTTGTTGGAGAGACGGTTGATGATGTAGTAGTAGCCGTCTTGGGCATACTTGATGTACCACTGCTCGTTGGGGTCGTGGTTGGCGTTGTAGCATATGACACCTGCACCTGCATAGAGGTTGTTGTTCAGCACGTTGAGATTCCGCTGCTCACTGGTGGTGTTGTTGTCGATGAACCAGTAGGAGATGTCGCCGTCGGTGTGGCTGGGATATACTTTCCACTGCTGGGTGGTGCCGCTGGTCTTGCGAGTGACACTCTGCACGTTGTTGGTGCCCATGTAGGTGAGCATCTTTCGGCTTGCGGCGTTCACAATCTGGTAGGTGCCGTTCACTTCGAAGGGTGCCACGTCTTCGCCCCAGGTGATGTCGAAGAGGCGTTCGGCGTTGATTTGCCCTTTCTGATAGCCTGTGCCGCCAGGCACGTCATAGACAAACAAGCGTGTGGGGCCATAGCCGTTGAAGAAGACATCTTGGGTGGTGCTGACAAAAGCGAAGGACGATGAGTTGGCCTGCCGTTCGCTCGAACCCAGATAGCCGTGTACCTCGCCAGTATTCTCGTTGCGATAGACGGCTCCGCTGGTCCAGGCCGGGCGGTTCTCGCCATAGCCGATGCGCACTCCTTCGTTGCTGTCGATGCAGAACTGTCCACGGGCTTTGGAGTCGAAGGCCCACCAGATGCCGTTCTCCATGCCGTACTGCACTCCTACGATGGCTTCGCCTACGTTGTGCAGTTCGTCGGCTGTGGCTATCTTGCCGTCTTGCTTCACTTGGGTGAAGAAGTTGGCATAACTGTCGAAGGAACCGGCCAACTGGTGTGTGTTGCCTTCGTCGAGATATTCCTTGCAGTAGTTGTACCACGAGAGGGCTTCGTCGCAGTTGAGTGTGTTGCCGCCACAGAGGTGAATGTTGTCGAAGTAGGAGTCGGCTCTGATGAGTCGGCAAATTTCTTTCATGCTGGCCTGTGTGCCTTGTCCCCATTGGGTGTAGTCGGGTTCGTTGAAGGGGGCGATGCTCACCACTTCCACGCCGCACTCTCGGGCGTAGGCCACGCTGGCTTTGATGAGTTTGTACCATGCTTCGGGCTTGTTCAGATAGATGCTCTGGTATTTCTCGTAGTTGCCGTTCTCCTTGTTGAGGGCATCTTCTTGGTCGTTGTTGATTTCCACTTTGTTGCAGCCTGTCATGAGGATGTTCTTGCATCGGCTGCGCAGGGCTTCCTTCTGGGCGGCGGTGAGCGTGTAGGTGCCGTCGCCGTTGTCGATGACTTCGGCGGTGGGCTGGAAGGAGATGCGTCCTGTTTCAAAGTTCCCTTTGCCGATGTGGGCAATGCCTCGGTTCACGTTGAAGTCCCAGTTCCACGCGGTGTCCATGCCCCATTTCACGCGGTATTCTTCGCCAGGGGCGGTCACATCGAAAGGTATATTGACACTGGCTTTCTTCATGGCCACCATGAAGTCAGAACTTGTTTGGGCTTGTGTTGCGATGGCAGTCCATATTGCCATAGTCAGTAAAAGATACTTTTTCATATATCAATAGGAGTTACTTTAACTTTTAGTTTTTAACTTTTAACTTTTAACTTTTAGTTTTTAACTTTTAACTTCTCATTGTGCTTTCTCGTCGAGGTAGGAGTCTTTGAACCCGAGGAAATAGAGGACACCGTCGATGCCGATGGTGTTGATGCTCTGCTGGGCGTTGGCCACCACACGAGGCTTGGCGTGGAAGGCGATGCCCAGACCAGCCTGCGAGAGCATGGGCAGGTCGTTGGCTCCGTCGCCCACGGCGATGGTCTGCTGCAAATCGACCTTCTCCACTTGGGCGATGAGTTTGAGCAGTTCGGCTTTCCTTTTGCCATCCACAATCTCGCCCACATAGTTGCCGGTGAGGTGTCCTGTCTCGTCAATCTCCAGTTCGTTGGCATACACGTAGTCGATGCCGTATTTCTTTTGGATGTGTTCGCCAAAGAACGTGAAGCCGCCAGAAAGGATGGCTATCTTGTAGCCGTACTTCTTCAGCACATACATCAGTCTATCGACACCCTCGGTGAAGGGCAGGTTCTCAGCAATCTCGCGCATCACGCTCACGTCCAGCCCCTTCAGCAGTTTGCACCGCTGGGTGAAACTCTCCTTGAAGTCAATCTCGCCCCTCATGGCACTGGCCGTGATGGCTGCCACTTGGTCATAGACCCCATGCTTGCGGGCCAGTTCGTCGATGACCTCCGTCTGGATGAGCGTCGAGTCCATGTCGAAGCAGATGAGTCGGCGCATACGGCGATACATGTTATCAGTCTGGAAGGAACCGTCCACCTCCAGTTCGCTCGACATCCTGAGCAGTTCGGCATGCAGGGCCTCTCGGTTCGTCGGGGTGCCGCGCACTGAGAACTGGATGCAGGCCCGTGTCTTCTCCTTCGGATGCAGGATGCTGGCGCGACCCGACAAACGCTGGATGCCGTCGATGTTAAGGCCCTGATTCACAATTAGTCGGCTCACAGCCTCAATCTGCCGTGCCGTCAGTTGGCGACCCAGCACCGTGAGGATGTAGCGGTTCTTGCCCTGACGGGCCACCCATGCCTCATACTCCTCCATCGTGACGGGGTGGAAGCCGATGTTCACGCCCAACTCACTCGCCTTGAAGAGCAGTTCCTTCATCACATGGCCCGACTTCTCTTCGGCCACACGGATGAGGATGCCCAACGAGAGGGTGGAGTGGATGTCGGCCTGTCCTA
Source organism: Prevotellaceae bacterium UBA4359 (assembly GCA_002393555.1). Taxonomy (GTDB): domain Bacteria; phylum Bacteroidota; class Bacteroidia; order Bacteroidales; family Bacteroidaceae; genus Minthosoma. The sequence goes on along the minus strand of DGSP01000079.1, from coordinate 611 downwards.
TGTCCTGAATATCTACATCATATCTTGACAAAATGTCCATCACGCTGGCCGTCAGTCCCGGACGGTCTTCGCCTGTGATGCGCAAGAGTATCAGTTCTTCCATATAGTTTTATAGGTTTCTTCTTTATAAAGGCGGTACAGATTTGGTGGCAAAGGTACAAAATAATTAGAAAATGAAAATGACTTTTGATGAAAAAGAGTGAGTTCGGTGTAAGACTTACGCCTTCGGCGACTTGAAAAGATAAGAAAAAACAAAAGAAAATAAGTAACCACACAAAATTATCT
>DGSP01000079.1:0-227 GCA_002393555.1 Prevotellaceae bacterium UBA4359 | reverse complement strand
TCGGACAATAATTTCCAATAATTGCCAAAAATTGGTTCCAATAATAATTAACGTGGATTCGACGAAAACCACAAATAATTAAATTCATGAAAAATTCGTGGTTAATTCATGGACATTCGTGTTTTAGTTTGAACATAAATTATCATGAATTAACCACGAATTTTCCATAAATTATTTTTGTTAAGATTCATCGAACTGACGTTAATTATTGGATAAAATTATCGTCA
>DGSP01000062.1 GCA_002393555.1 Prevotellaceae bacterium UBA4359 | reverse complement strand
TATGACGAATTTATACAATGCACAATGCACCTAAGGTGCAACGAATAAAAACGAATGCTGAGTGTAGCCATTCGATTTCATTCGTTGCCGCTTGCGGCATTAGGGACATACATCTTCTCGCCGCATGGTAAATTAACGTGAGTTCGATGTAAGAATTACGCCTTCGGCGGACGAAGAAAAAACAAATAAAAACCGATGAAAACAAATAAAAACCTTTTCTTCGTCCACAACGTCTTTGCCATCACAACCAAGAAGAACCTGTTTTTATTTGTTTTTACTTGTTTTTTTCTGTTTTTTCTTCGTCCGCCGAAGGCGTATAATAAAACTTTTCTTATACCGAACTAACGTTAAATTAGAATTATTCGCTTTATTCGTTGTTGAAAATGAAGCGTTTGGAACTTCCGAAACTTAAAGTTTTTACTTGTTTTTATTTGTTTTTTCTTTGTCCGCCAAAGGCGTATATCCTTATACCGAACTCACGTTAGAAGATGAATTTTTGAGGAAAAGATTGGACAATGTGGAAAGAATGTGTTATCTTTGCAACCTGAAAGGGTGACGACCGAATGGTTGCACGACAGAACGGCAGAACGACAAGACTAACAGGTAAACACAACACATTAACCTATATGAAGAAACTACTCCTGAGTGCACTCGCACTCCTCTGTGCCGCCTCGGCTGCATGGGCACAGGTCTCCTTCGGCCAGGCCGAACGAATGAACGACAACTGGCTCTTTCTGAGAGCCGACTCGATGTGGAACACCTACGAAAGTCCCGAGATGAAAAATGCGGGCTTCGACGACTCGCGCTGGCGGCGGCTCTCATTGCCCCACGACTGGGGGGTGGAACTGCCCATGTCGCCCGACAAGGGGTCGTGCCAAGGCTATCTGCCCGGCGGCATCGGCTGGTACAGGCGGCACCTGACGCTCTCGCCACAGGAGGGGAAGCGATACTATATCTACTTTGAGGGTGCCTACAACCACTCGGAGGTGTATCTGAACGGCCACCTGCTGGGCAAGCGACCCAGCGGTTTTGCCTCTTTCCTCTACGACATGACTCCGCACCTGCAACAGGGGGAGAATGTGCTGGCCGTGCGCATCGACCACTCGGCTGAGGCTGACTCGCGCTGGTATACGGGCAGCGGCATCAACCGCAATGTGTGGGTGGTCACCGCTCCCGAGGTGCATCTGGCACAGTGGGGCACGGCCTACCGACTGAAGGGCATCACGGCCAAACGGGCTGAGGTGGAAGTGGATGTGGAAACCTCTGACTGCCGCACGGACAAAGGCGGAAAAACTGCCCTGCAAGCCGTGGTGGAACTGGCTGACAAAGAGGGCAGGGTGGTGGCCACGGCTCAGACGGCCATCGGCTCTGAAGGGAAGAAAACGGTGAAACTCACGGTGCCGAATCCGCAGCGGTGGACACTTGACAAGCCTTATCTCTACACGCTCACCACACGGCTCATGGACGAGGGACAGGAGACTGACCGCTCGGAGGTGAAGGCCGGACTGCGCACACTGGAGTTCTCGGCCGACAAGGGCTTTGCGCTCAACGGCCAGTGGATGAAGGTGAAGGGCGTGTGTGTGCACGACGATGCGGGGGTGCTGGGCACAGCGGTGCCGAAGGAGGTGTGGCGAAGAAGACTCGTCGAACTGAAAAAACTGGGTGCGAATGCCATCCGACTGAGCCACAACCCACACATGCCGGAGTTCTACGACCTGTGCGACGAGGTGGGGCTGTTGGTGATGGATGAGGCATCGGACGAATGGGAGTTTCCGAAACGCAAATGGATGAAGGGATGGAACCAGGGCAAGCCGGCCTTTGAGGGTACCTACACCTACTTTGAGGAGTGGATAGACCGCGATGTGGCCGACATGGTGCGCCGCGACCGCTGCCATCCGAGCGTGTTCCTGTGGTCGATAGGCAACGAGGTGGATTACCCCAACGACCCCTATTCCCACCCTGTGCTGGACGGCGGCTCGAAGGGTTTCACGCAACCCATGTATGGCGGCTACAAGCCCAACCAGCCCAATGCCGAGCGCATCGGCCTCATCGCCCAGCGACTGGCCAAGATTGTGAAGGACATCGACCCCTCGCGACCCACCACGGGTGCACTGGCTGGCGTGGTGATGTCGAACGAGACGGCTTATCCGGGAGCCATCGACGTGGTGGGCTATAACTACACCGAGAGCCGCTATGGCGAAGACCATAAGACCTACCCGAAGCGTATCATCTATGGCTCGGAGAACCGCCACGACCTGGCGGCATGGAAAGCCGTGAGGGACAACGCACACATCTTCGGGCAGTTCCTCTGGACGGGCATCGACTATCTGGGCGAGAGCGGCGTGTGGCCTGCCCGTGGCAGCAGTGCCGGACTGCTCGACCTGGCAGGTCAGCGCAAGCCCAACGGGTGGTATCGTGCCGCCCTGTGGAGCGAGGAGCCTGTGTGCTACATCGGCACCTATCCCGTGGGGCCGCAACGCTACGGCTCGCGCAACAACAACCAGCGCAGCACGCAGGTGTCGCCCTACGCTGCCGACACGTGGAACTATCAGGAGGGGCAGCGCATCCGCGTCGTGTGCTACACCAACGGCAAGACTGCCCACCTGACCCTGAACGGACAGCCCATCGGCGGTGAACCAGAACGCGATGAGGCCACCGACATCCTCTACTGGGACATCGACTACACCCCCGGCACACTGCGCTGCGAGGCAGACAACCAGTTGGTTTACGAAGTGAAGACCACGAAGGCTCCTCATGCCATCAAACTGACCACCGATGGCGGAACGCACGTGTTTGTGGAAGTGGTGGACGAGGATGGAAACCTTGTGAAACTGGCCGACAACGAGGTGACGCTCATGGTGCGCGGCGCACGTCTGCTGGGCATGGAGAACGGCAGCATGCAGGGCGGTGGACAGCCTTTCAGTCAGCGCAATCCACGCTTGCGAGTGCTGGGCGGTCGGCTGGTGGCCTATATAGCACAGCAAGGCAAGGAGACGGTCACGGTGACTGCCACCTCTCCCTTCTTGCAGTCAGCCACTCTCACCTTGAACGGCGGCACTCGATAGGCGACACCCCCGTACCCTTCTTGAAATAGCGGCTAAAGGTGGAAGAGTCGGGAAAGCCTAACTCGCTGGCTATCTGCTGTATGCTCAAATCCATCCGGGTGTTGAGCAGCAGTTTTGCCTGCACTATCACATAGTTGGCAATCCACTCGCCAGCCCCCATGCCTGTGCTGCGTCTGATGATGGAAGAAAAATACTTGGGCGAGAGGTGCAGCAGGTCGGCATAGAACTTCACCTCTCGCGACTCGCGGTAGTGTGCCACCACTTCGTCGAAAAAACGTGAAAGCAGCAGGTCGTTGGTCAACTGCTCCGAGGGTTTCCCCTCATTCTCAAAACGATACTCATCCACAAGTTGCGAAAACACATCCAGCAGGCTCTCCAGCATGTTCGTCCGCCCCGCCACCTCCATGCGGCTCACCTTGTCCATCAGCCGAATCATCTCCAGCACCGTCGCATACTGCTCGTCGGTCAGCCGGAAGGCGGGGCGGTGCAGGTACTCCAGATGGTTGCGGAACGAACTGCGGTGCTTCAGCCGTTGCAAAAACTCGCCCGACACCACCACGAGTGTGGCCAGATAGTCGGGCGATGACTCATTGGCCAGCACGATGTGGTTGGGATAGAGCACCGAAATCTCCTGCGGCCAGAACTCCACTGGCTGCATGTCGTACTCGGCCTTCACGTAGCCACGCTTGTTCAGGCCCACCACCAGATGGGGTGACACATAGGGTTCGCTATAGGTGGGCATGGCGGTCACATCGTCTATCACCACCACCCCACGCTCCTCGATGAGTTGGTTCTGCACATCAAGCGGATGTTTGCCCTCTGTTTCCATAATTAAGGTACATTTAACTTTTCGCCACAAAGATAAGACTTTTTTAACGCGCAAACAACCTCGATTCGACTTTTTGCAAAAAAAAACGCTACTCTCGTCATTCCCTCTGCAAGGAAATAGCCGTACCTTTGCATCCGATTACACATCTATTTATATCTAACTAACAAACTAACTTAAAAAACAGACCCAGCATGAAAAAGTCATTTTTCTTTCTGCTGACACTTGCAGCCGTAGCCACAGCACAAGCCGACGACTATCCCTACCTCACCTTCCAGACAGCAGGCGGCGAATCTACGTCAGTCCTCACCTCGTCGCTCGTCATCACCTTCTCCGGCGGCAACCTGGTGGCCACCGCAAGCGACGGCACAGCCACCACACTCCCACTGTCGGGCCTCAGTAAGATGTACTTCTCTGCCAGCGGAACCACCGGCATAGAAGAGACCCCTGCTGCAACCACCGACGAACCCGTGGAGGTGTTTACCCTGGCAGGCATCTCGCTTGGCCAGTATGAGAACCTGAAACAAGCCCAGACCACTCTCGCCAAAGGCATCTACGTGGTGAAAAGCCCCAGTCGAACCCTGAAAATCTCAGTCAGATGAACATCATGAAAAAGATTCTATCCATCCTCCCAGCGCTGGTTTTCACACTTGGCGCATCAGCCCAGACCCTCAATGTGGTGTGCGGCAACGTCACCTACCAGTTCCCCTCAGCACAGACAGGCGACATGACCTACACCGACGGCACCGCCCTGACCATTCAAGGCAAGCAGTTCAGCATCAGTGACATCGACAAAATGTACGTCGATAACACCTCCGTGACCAACAACCAAGTGGCCATCGCCTACAACGGCACCTCGGCCACCGTCACCGTGGCAGGCAACGTGGCGCAATATGTCACGCCCACCCTCAGCAATGCCCACGTCACCATTGCCCAGAGCAACACCGATGCAGTGGATGGCGATGAAATCACCTACACCCTCTCCGGCACCACCACCAACGGCGAGTTCGCCCTCGAAGGCTCCTACAAATGCACCATTGCCTTGAGCGGACTGACGCTCACCAATCCCCTCGGTGCCGCCCTCAACATCACCAACGGCAAGCGCATCCAGATCAGCGCCAAGAAAGGCACCGAGAACACGCTCGCCGACGGAGCCAGCAGCTCACAGAAAGGCTGCATCTACAGCAAAGGGCAGATACAGTTGCAAGGCAACGGAACCCTCACCGTCAAAGGCAACACCGCCCATGCCATCAAGAGCGGCGACTACATCAGCGTGAAGAACCTCACCCTCAACGTGACGGGAGCCGTGAGCGACGGCATCAACTGCAACGAATACTTCCTCATGAAGAGCGGAACCGTCACCATCAGTGGAGTAGGCGATGACGGCATACAAGCCGACCTCGACGGCACAACCTCCACAGGTGAAATCGTCGAGACCTCCACCACCGATGCCCACGACGACGAAGACTCCGGCAACATCTACATCGAAGGCGGCACCCTCACCGTCACCACCACAGGCGCAGCCACCAAATGTGTGAAGAGCGCAGGCGACCTCCGAGTGAGCGACGGCATCCTCACCCTTACCGCCCAAGGCAACGGCACCTACGACTCTACCGACCGCGATGCCAAAGGAGCCAGTTGCCTCAAGTCAGACGGCAACATGACCCTCAGCGGCGGCACCCTCACCCTCAAGGCCAGCGGCACTGGCGGCAAAGGCATCAAAGCCGACGGCACACTCGCCATCAGCGGCGGCACCATCATCGCCACAGCCTCGGGCAGCAAATACACCTATGGCAGTTACTCAGCCGCGCCCAAAGCCATCAAGAGCGATGGGGCCATGACCCTCAGCGGAGGCACCATCACCGCCACGTCCAGTTACCACGAGGGCATCGAGTCCAAAAGCACCCTCACCACCAGCGGCGACTGCATCGTCTATGCCACAGGCTCTAACGATGCCATCAACTCCAGCAGCGACATGTACCTGAAGGGCGGCTACATCATGGCCCGCTCCACAGGCTCCTCCACTGGAGCCGACGGCATCGATGCCAACGGCAACCTCTACGTGCAGGGAGCCACCGCCTTCTCCATGTGCCACGGCGGAGCCGACGTGGCCTTCGATGCCAACAGCGAAAGCCAGAAGACACTCTACGTGCAGAGCGGCACCCTCGTCGCCATCAGCGGACTGGAGAACGGAGCCAGCCTGACCCAGACCTGCTACCAGACCTCCAGTTACCAGACCTCCACCGACACCAACGAAAACTGGTACGGACTCTACTCCAATGGTTCCCTCGTGCTCGCCTATAAGATTCCCTCTGGCAGTTATGGCAGCCCCATGGTTGTATCCACAGCAGGCACCTGCACCCTCAAGTCGGGCATCACCCCCAGCGGCGGCACCACCCTCTGGAACGGCTATGGCCGCATCAACGCCACCGCCACAGGCGGCGACACCGTCAGCCTTAGCCAATACACAGGAGGCGGAGGATTCCAACCCGGAGGCGGAGGAGGATTCCAACCCGGAGGCGGCGGAGGCCATCGCCCCTTCTGACACACACACATCAACCCCAAAAACATAAGAAGAAAGGGGGCTGCACACACACCACACCCCCGTGCAGCCCCCTCTTTTTTTACCTATCCAAAAGTATTTGTACGCTATCCGCAACCTCCCCAACCCCCAATCCCCTAACTTTGTGGCGAAAAAGAAACATGATAAAAACTTCAAACGATTATGAGATATACTGAACTGGGAAAGACGGGGATGAAAGTCTCCCATCTCGCTTTCGGTGCCTCATCGCTGGGCAGCGTGTTCCGTTCCACCAAGGAAGCCGAGAGCATTGAAGCAGTGGAAGCCGCCATTGAAGGAGGCATCAACCTGATTGACGTGAGTCCCTACTATGGCCACTACAAAGCCGAAACCGTGCTGGGCAAGGCTTTACGGAGGATTCCACGCGAGAAGTACTACCTGAGCACAAAGGTGGGACGCTACGGCAAGGACGGCGTGAACACCTGGGACTACTCTGGCAAACGTGCCACGGAGAGTGTCTATGAAAGCATGGAGCGTCTGGGCATCGACTTCATCGACCTCATCAACGTACACGACATTGAGTTTCAGGCGGCGATGGAAGGTGGCTTGCAGAAGGTGGTGGATGAAACACTGCCCGCGCTGGTGGAACTGAAACGTGAGGGTGTGGTGGGCCATGTTGGCATCACCGACCTGCAACTGGAAAACCTGAAATGGGTGATTGAACATACAGAGGAAGGTACTGTGGAGAGTGTGCTGAACTTCTGCCACTACTGTCTGAACGACGATAAACTGGTGGATTTCCTCGACTTCTTTGAACAGCACGGCATCGGAGTCATCAACGCCTCGCCTCTGAGCATGGGGCTGTTGTCGCAACGTGGTGTGCCCGACTGGCATCCTGCACCGAAGCCGCTGGTGGCAGCATGTGCCAAGGCGGCTCGGCATTGTGCTGAGAAGAACTATCCCATCGAGCAACTGGCCATCCAATATTCTGTGAGCAATCCACGCATTACTGCCACTCTCTTCTCGTCGGCCAACCCTGCCAACGTGAAACGCAACATAGAGTGGGCAAACCAAGCCCCCGACTGGGAACTGGTGAAAGAGGTGCAGGACATCATTGGCGACCAAAGGAGGGTGTCATGGGCAAACTCATGACAAGCCCATGCGCTTGGCGATTCTCTAAACTCTACTCTCTAATCCCTAAACTCTAAACTCTACTCTCTAACCCCTAAACTCTAAACTCATAGTGACTATCATCGACTCACATTCCCACCTGTGGCTGAAGCAGGACACATGGGTGGATGGCAAGAGAATCTTGTCGCTGAAGAACGGCAGGAGCATCTTTATGGACGAAGAGGTGCAGATGATTCCCCCCTTCATGATTGACGGCGTGAACTCGGCCGAGGTATTCCTTTCCAACATGAACTATGCCCAAGTGGGCGGTGCGGTGGTGGTGCAGGAGGTCATCGACGGCAACCAAAACGCTTATCTTACCGAGGTGCAGAAGAAGTACCCCGACCGCTTTTTCTGCATGGGCATGGCATGGACGCTCGACGAAGCCAAGGCAGTGCAGGCGGCTGGACTGAAAGGCATCGCCTTCCCTGGCCATCGGATGCAGGAGCCGCTCTTGGCGCTGATGCCCGTCTTCAAGTACATGGAGGAGGAGGGACTGGTACTCTCCATGTGTTTGGGCGACAACCCGAAGCAAATAGGGGAGATGAAAGAGGTGATTCAAGACTGTCCCCAACTGAAAGTGGCCATTGGGCACTTTGGTATGGTGACCACGAACTCGTTTGAGAGTCAGGTGAAACTGGCGCTCGCAGGGGAGAACGTGAGGGTAGAGTCGGGCGGTATCACCTGGCTCTACAACAGCGAGTTCTATCCCTACCCATCTGCTATCCGTAGCATCAGGCAGGCTGCCGATTGGGTGGGCATGGACAGGTTGATGTGGGGAAGTGACTACCCCCGCACCATCACAGCCATCACCTACAAGATGTCGTATGACTTCATCACGAAGTCCGACCAACTCACATCCGAAGAGAAGGCTCTGTTCCTCGGACAGAACGCATTGAAGTTCTACGGCTTCAAGAACTTGCCCGAACTGCCTTATATCAAGAATATGTCAGAGTAGGAAATTAAAATGACAATCATGGAAAAGAAACCTTTAGTATCAAAGAAATATCTCTTTACTTTTATCCTCATCACGTCGTTGTTTGCTCTGTGGGGCTTTGCCAACGACATCACCAACCCGATGGTGGCTGCATTCCAGACCGTGATGGAACTGTCGGCAGCCAAAGCATCGATGGTGCAGTTCGCCTTCTACGGAGGCTATGCCACGATGGCCATTCCTGCGGCCTTATTCATCCGAAGATACTCCTACAAGAGCGGCATCCTGTTGGGGTTGGCCCTTTATGCAGTCGGAGCATTTTTGTTCATTCCTGCGGCCGAATGGCAAGAGTTCTCGTTCTTCTGTGTGTCGCTCTACATCCTCACGTTTGGCTTGGCATTCTTAGAGACAACAGCCAACCCTTTCATTCTCTCGCTGGGCGATAAGGACACTTCCACCCGAAGGCTGAATCTGGCGCAGGCTTTCAACCCTGTGGGGTCGTTGAGCGGCATGGCGGTGGCATCGTTCATTGTGCTGCCCCACCTGTTGTCCGACAAGCGTGATGCAACAGGACAAATCATCTTCCCCTTGTTGTCGGAAGCCGAGAAAGCGGACATCCGACTGCACGACTTGGCCGTGATTCGCAACCCCTACGTGGCCATTGGCATCGTGGTGGTGTGTGTGTTCGCCGTCATCGCCTTGACCAAGATGCCCAAAACTGAAAGTGAGGAACAAAAAGCCCAAGGTCTGACCCACACGACAAAAGAGACGCTCAAGAACCTCTGGACCAACACCCTTTACCGCGAAGGTGTCTTCGCCCAAGTCTGCTATGTGGCTGCACAAATCATGGTGTGGACATTCATCATCCAGTATGCCGACCACTTGGGCATCAACAAGGCCACCGCACAAGTCTATAATATTGTGGCCATGTCGCTCAATCTGGGTGGTCGATTCATCGGCACCTTCATCATGCGCTACGTGAACACACGACAACTGCTGATGTGGTTTGGTGTGGGGGCTTCGCTCTGCACACTGGGTGCCATCTGCATCGAAGGCTTGTGGGGACTCTACAGCCTTGTGTGCATCAGCCTGTTCATGTCCATCATGTTCCCCTCTATCTACGGCATCGCATTGGAGAACGTCGATTCAAAAGACACCCATCTGGGTGCCGCCTTCCTCGTCATGGCCATCGTCGGCGGTGCGCTGATGCCACCATTGCAGGGCGCGCTGATTGACCAGCAGGTCATCTTCGGCCATCCAGCCGTGAACATCTCGTTCATCCTGCCATTGATTTGTTTCCTGGTCATTATCATCTATGGATATCGTTCATTCGCAAAACTTAACAGATAAAATGAAAGCAATACAAATTTCTCATTCACAAGAATTAAACATCATTGATGTGGAGAAGCCCGCAGCCCCAAAGACTGGGGAAGTGCTGCTCCGTCTCCACTATGTGGGTTTCTGTGGCTCTGACCTCAACACCTTCATGGGCCGAAACACAATGGCACTTAATCCTGTCATTCCCGGACATGAGATAGGTGCCGTCATCGAAGCCGTGGGAAGCGGTGTACCCGAAAGTCTGAAGCCTGGCATGGTCGTCACCTGCAATCCCTACACCAACTGCAACCATTGCGCCTCCTGCCGAAACGGAAGGGTGAATGCCTGCCAGCACAACGAAACACTGGGTGTGCAGCGCAACGGTGCCATGAAAGAGTACATCTTGATGCCTTGGCAGAAAATCATTCCGGCAGGCACTCTGACCACCAAGACCAGTGCCCTGATTGAGCCAATGAGCGTGGGTTTCCACGCCATCAATCGCGCACAAGTGACTGATGTTGACACCGTCATGGTCATCGGATGCGGCATGGTCGGCATGGGAGCCATCGTTCGCGCAGCCACTCGTGGAGCCATCGTTATCGCCGCAGACCTTGACGACGAGAAACTGGCATTGGCCCAACAGATGGGTGCTGCCTTTACCGTCAACACCAAGACTGAGGATGTGCATCAACGACTTGTTGACATCACTGGTGGCTATGGCCCGGATGTCATAGTGGAAGCAGTCGGCAATCCCTTCACCTACCAAATGGCAGTCAACGAAGTCGCCTTCACGGGTAGGGTGGCCTGCATCGGTTATGCCAAGTCTGATGTCACCTTCCAGACTAAACTTTTCGTGCAGAAGGAACTCGACATCAGGGGGTCGCGCAATGCAACCCCTGAAGACTTCCGTGCCGTCATCCGCTATCTGGAGAAAGGCACCGCTCCCATCGACCGACTCATCACGAAAGTCATCCAACCCGAAGAGGCTCTGGCAACCATGCAGTGGTGGAGTCAAAACCCCGGCAAGGTGTTCAGAATCTTGGTGAAATTTTAACCTTTAACATTCATGAAAGTATTTGTCAGCGGCTGTTACGACCTCCTGCACAGTGGCCACGTGGAGTTCTTCCGCCAAGCCAGCCAATATGGCGACCTCTATGTGGGAATCGGCTCGGATGCCACCATCCTGAAATACAAAAACCACCAGACGCTCTACCCTGAACAGGAACGTCTGTTCATGGTGAAAAGCATCCGCTATGTGAAGGATGCTGTCATCAACCAAGGTTCGGGTGTGATGGATTTCATCCCCACGGTGGAGGCCCTGAAGCCCGACCGTTTCGTGGTGAATGCAGATGGTGCCAGTGAGGAAAAGCGTAAGTTCTGCGAGGAGCGTGGCATCGAGTACATCGTGCTCAACCGCACACCTGCCGATGGACTGACAGCGCGCAGCAGCACCGACCTCAAGCACACGCTGGCACAAACGGGCATTCCCACCCGACTCGATTTGGCCGGCACATGGATAGACCAGCCCTACGTGAGCACGTATGCTCCAGGATGGGCCATCACCATCTCCCTTGTCCCCACTTTCGAGATTCGGGAACGCTGTGGACTCTCTACCTCCACACGCAATCAAATCAAGCGTATCTGGCCTGTCCGTCTGCCCGACATGGAGCCTGAAATGCTGGCGAAACTGGTGTTCTGCTTTGAGAATGACCCTGAGCGCACCGACGGCATCATCAGCGGTGCACAAGATGCCATAGGAATCTGTGTGCCGGGTCTCTGTCGCCATCTCTACGATGCACACTACTGGCCCAAGCGGATAGAGCGGTGTGGGGATGAAAAGATTCTCCACTGGCTGGAGCAACACCTGTGCCTCATTCTCATGTTCCCGCGTCGTCCCGACTGCTCCGTGATAGAAGGTAAACAAATCAACGAAGCCAACGTGAAGGCTCTGACTAAGGCCGCCGAACAATGTTGGGACGCCATCATGAGAACTGACCTCCCTGCTTTTGCCGAGGCTTATCGAGCCTCTTTCCTGGCACAAGTCACCCTCTTCCCTGCCATGCTGCAACCGGGGGTGCAGGAATGCATCGACCAGTATGCCGCCATGCCCGACGTGCTGGCATGGAAAATGCCTGGTGCAGGAGGTGGAGGCTACTTGGCTCTTGTCGTCGCCGATGCCACAGCCTTCTGCCAGCAGCACCAGGAGGCAATACCTTTGAGAATCAGAAGAAGATGAAATGCCGAAAGACAATACAAAGACTTCAACATCTTCTATTGTACCTCTAATTTTATATCACTAACAAACAACTATTAACCTATGAAGAAAAATTTTGTTTTAGCCCTGATGCTGACAACATCGATGGCTATGCAGGGACAAGACTACCCAATCCCTGTACTGGAAACGGACGAACGGATGGCTACAGGCCAGTTCACTCCAGATTGGGAATCCTTACGCCACTATGAGGTGCCGGAATGGTTCCGCGATGCGAAGTTCGGCATCTGGGCGCATTGGGGGCCTCAGTGTGTGGAAGGGAGCGGCGACTGGATGGCGCGTGAACTCTACATGGAGGGCACCTATAAGGCCAACTACCACCGTGAACACTACGGACACCCTTCGGAGGTGGGGTTTAAGGACATCCTTCCCCTCTTCAAGGCTGAGAACTGGTCGCCCGACGAGTTGGTGAGGTTCTACAAGGAAGAGTGCGGTGCGCGTTATTTCTTTGCCCTGGGCAACCACCACGACAACTTCGACCTCTGGGACTCGAAGTATCAGGAGTGGAACTCGCAGAACATCGGGCCTCACAAGGACATTCTGGCTGGATGGGCTCAGGCGGCCAAGAAGGCTGGACTTCCCCTCGGCATCTCTTTCCATGCCGACCACGCATGGATATGGTATGAGCCGTCGCGCCGCTTCGACCTGAGGGGCGAGAAGCGTGGTGTGAAGTATGACGGTTGGTTGACGAAGGAGGATGGCTACAAGCCTAACCCTGATGGCTCGGAGAAGTGGTGGAAGGGGCTTGACCCGCAGAAACTCTATCAGCAAGACCACGACTTTTCGGAAAGGACATGGGACAACCGGAGCATCCACAACCAGTGGGGGTGGGAGAATGGGGCATGCCCTCCGAGCCAGGAGTTTGTGACGAATTTCTATAACCGCACGCTCGATGCCATCAACCGCTACAACCCCGACTTGCTCTACTTCGACGTGACGGTGCTGCCTTTCTACCCTCTGAGCGATGCAGGACTGAAGATTGCTGCCCATACGTATAACCACAGTGCAGCCACTCATGGGGGCAAGAACCAGGCGGTGGTGTTTGGCAAGATTCTGAAGGAGGACATGAAGGATGCCCTCGTGTGGGACGTGGAGCGCGGTGCGCCCAACCAGATTGTGCCTCGTCCGTGGCAGTGTTGCAACTGTCTGGGCAACTGGCACTATGACCGGGGTGTGTATGAGCGCAACGGCTACAAGAGTGCTGCCACCGTGGCTAAACTGCTGATGGACATTGTCTCGAAGAACGGCAACATGTTGCTATCGGTACCATTGAGAGCCGACGGCACTCCCGACGAGAAGGAACTGGCCATCATGAGGGAGTTTGGGGCGTGGATGAAGGTGAATGGCGAGGCTATCTACAAGACTCGTCCGTGGAAGATTTTTGGCGAGGGACCTATTGCCAATGCTGACATCAAGATTAACGACCAAGGGTTTAACGATGGGCAGTACATCAAGGCTGGCAGTGAGGAAATCCGATTCACACAGACTGAGAAGTATCTCTATCTGGCTGCGTTGGGATGGCCTGCTGACGGCATCGTCCGTGTGAAGTCGTTGGCCGATGGCTCCACCTTGTTCCCTGACCGCATCGGGCGGGTGGAACTGCTCGGCCACGGCAAGGTGCGATTTGAGCGCACTCCCGAGGCCCTCATCGTCTATCTGCCTGAGCCGATGAATGGGGTGATGCCTGTGTTGAAAATCAGAAAATTTTAGGTCTGCATGTGTGCGAGTGGAGTTTTTTTCTGTCTGAAGAGTGGTGTGAGTCTGTTTTTTTGCCTATATTTGCAGGGTCAAAATTCAAAAAAACTGATTTTATGAGGAAAGAATACATCGTGCTGAGCCGACAGGACAGTGTGGCTCGCAACAATTCTCCGTTTGTGATGCTGAAGATTGCCAACGAAGAGGGCAACTTGTCTGTCAGTGTGTTTGATGTGCCTAAGACTGGCGGTCCTAAGGTGGGGCAGTTGGTCACGTTCATCAGCATGCGCGACTACCAGGGCAAGAAGTCGGCTTCGAACATGGACATGGTGGTGGGCAAGTTTCCCAGCGAGGACCATCCGCTCTATCATCTGGTGCCGCGCCCCGTGAAGCGGGAGGTGTGGGATGCCACCATGCGTCAGTTGCTTTCGTTCTGCCAGAGTGAAGACTTGGCCAACTTCATCGAGCAGCAGGCGGCCACGCTCTATCCGCTTTATAGCCGCTATCCTGCCGCAACGAGTGTGCATCATGCTTTCCCCGGAGGATTGCTGAACCATACGTGGCAGATGCTCCATCTGCTCGAGGGGGTCTATCCCGTCTATCCTTATCCCGACGACATCAAGGTGGAGCGGATTATCCTCAGCATCTTGTTTCACGACTGGGGCAAGGTGTGCGAGTATAACGTGGAGGGCGAGAGGACGGAGAACGGCTATCTGCTGGGCCACATCTACATGTCGGCCAACTATCTGAACAACCTCTTGCGCGACTTTTTCACTGAGGTGGATGGAGGCAGGCTCTCGGAGGGCAGCAAGCGCGAGATTAACTTCATCGTGCATTGCGTCCTGGCTCACCACGGTACGCTGGAGTTCGGCAGCCCCGTGTTGCCCTGCATTCCAGAGGCGCAACTGCTCAATTATCTGGACAACATCTCGGCCAAGTCCGACATCTTCAACACCACTGGCAACATGGAGAAGGCTTTCGCGCTGAACACCACGGTGGTGAAGGGATAGGCCCGACCTGTTTTTTCGTTCATAGAAAAGTGTACCCCTCGACTACGGCACGTCGTAGTCGAGGGGTACGCCATTTCGTACCCGAGGGGTACGCTTGTTGTGCCAGTGCGGAAACACGCTTTACCAAATCTTCACCCGCTTCTCCTTAGGCACGAACATGGGGTCGCTCTCGGTGATTCCGAAGGCTTCGTACCAGGCATCGACGAGGGGTAGGGCACCGTTCACGCGCCATCGGCCCAACGAGTGGGGATCGGCAGTGGTCTGGTTGCGGATGGCCTCTTCGGTGATGTTCTCTGCCCACACGCCAGCGTAGGCGAGGAAGAAACGCTGCTCGGGGGTGAAGCCGTCTTTCACGGGCAGTGGGTTGTCCTTGGTGGCGTTCTTGAAGGCCGTGTAGGCAAACTTGATGCCTCCGTGGTCGCCCAGGTTCTCGCCACAGCAGAGGTCGCCGTTGGCATTGAGGTCGGGCAGCACCTTGATGGCCGAGAAGAAGTCTTTGATGACTTGGGCGCGCTCGTTGTACTTTTCGCCGTCGCCGTCAGCCCACCAGTCGCGGAAGTTGCCGTTCTTGTCGAACTGACGCCCCTGGTCGTCGAAGCCGTGCGACATCTCGTGGCCGATGACCACACCGATGGCGCCGTAGTTGAAAGCGTCGTCGGCCTCCATGTCGAAGAAGGGGTACTGCAGAATGCCTGCCGGGAAGCAGATTTCGTTGGTGGTGGGATTGTAGTAGGCATTCACCGTGTGTGGATTCATCAGCCACTCCTCAGGATCGACAGGCTTCTTCCACTTGCGCTCCAACATGTCGGCATGTGCCCACTTGGCCACTTCCTTCATGTTCTCGTAGAGCGAACGCTGGGGGTCGATGCTCAGTTTGGAATAGTCGCGCCACTTGTTGGGATAGCCAATCTTCACACGGAAGGCATCCAGTTTCTCGTGGGCTGCCGCCTTGGTGGCAGGGCTCATCCACTCCTGTGCGTCGATGCGCTGTCCGAGGGCCACTTGCAGGTTCCTCACCAGTTGCTCCATGCGCACCTTGTTGGCTGGTGGAAAGTACTTTTCCACATAGAGTTGACCCACTGCCTCGCCCAACACAGAGTTCACCACGCTCACACTGCGCTTCCAGCGCGGACGTGGCTCCTTGGCACCCGTCATGATGCGTCCGTTGAAGTCGAACACCTCTTCGTACACCTCGTCGCCCAGTGTCGAACCTGCAGCATCCAGAATCTGCCACTGCATCCAGTCTTTCAGCACCTCCACAGACGTGTCTTTCAGCACGTCCATGGCCTCTTTCAGAGCCTCGGGCTGACCCACCGAGAGGGAATCAATCTCTGTGATGCCCTGACGGTCGAAGTAGGTTTTCCAGTCGAAACCGACATACTCCTTGGTGAAGTCGGCAAACGACATCTTGTGGTAGTTGCTGGCAGGGTCGCGTAGTGCCACATTGTCGCGTCCAGCCTTCGCCATGCGAGTCTCCAGCGTGAGGATGTTCTCCATTTTCCGCTGAGCAGCCTCTGGGGTCTCGCCCACCAGTTGGAACATCTTCACGATGTGCTTCTTGTAGGCCTCCAGAATCTTCTTGTTGGCCTCGTCGTCCTTCACGTAATAGTCGCGCTCGATGGAGTAGCCGCCCTGCGACACCTCCAGCAAGTTCTGGGTGGAGGCCATCATGTCGGCCCCGATGTAGCAGCCCCACAGTTCGCCAAAGCCCACGCCCTCGGTGTTCATCTGGTTGATCAGTTCAATCCACTCAGCCGTAGTCTTCACCTTGGCCACACGTTTCAGGTCGCCCATCACTGGCTGCACACCGTCCTTGTTCTGACGCACAGAGTCCATGCGCAAGGCATAAAGGTCGCCAATCTTCTGAGCCAACGAACCATGCTCCTGGGGATGGGAAGCCATCTCCTCAATGAGGGAGCGCACCCGCTTCTGATTCTCTTCGATAATCACGTCGAAACTCCCATAACTGGAAAATTCGGGACGCAGAGGGTTGTTCTGCATCCAGCCGCCACAGGCATACTGGTAGAAGTCTGTACCAGGCTTGGCCGTCTTGTCCATGTTCTCAAGTCGGATGCCCATAGTCTGGGCATTCACCGTCATTGATGCTGCCATTGTCATCATCATCAAAAAATTTCTTGTTCTCATTTTTACTCTGTTACTAAAAAACGTAATACTGTATTGCTTTCCACGTTGTTATTGCTTTCCACGTCGTTTTCCGTTTTCGTCGGCAAAGTTAAGGCTTTCATCCGACATGACCGAATGAAAGCCCCATTTTTTTCCTTTTCCAACAGTTATGCTCTAAGAAACAACCTACTGGCAACGCCTGCAATATGAGAAACAAAGTGCTGGCAACACTTATCGTATGAGAAACAACGTACTATCAACGGTTACAATATGAGAAACAAATTAATAAGCAAATCAACACTCTTACCCTGAGGACTATTAAGTGCCTTTGTAAGTAAACTGTTAACGTTTCCACCAAGTTCGTCAGAACCTGGAACAGAAGGATAGGCGTGGTTCTCTCCATCTGTAATTGCAATAACAGACCTTAAGAATGGTATCAATTCATTAATAGAAATGTTTTCCGATTCGAAGTAATATTTCACAATCTCATAAAAATCATGAGGATTATTTTTAACAAAGTCTAACGCAAGGAATTTCTTAACACAAGGCCATAATAAACAGATGTCAATACCACCTTCGAGAAGTCCCTTAATACCTGCAATCTTATACATTGGCAGGATGGAATTGTTAGAGAACAGCTTCATCACAAATGACATAAACTTGTCTGGACTTTCACTAATACATTTTCTAAATTGATCAGCATTCACCCGCAAATCAACAGGCTTTCTATTATGATGTCCCCATTCATTAACTGCAAAGATGTGTAGCCAATTCTTAAAAGAGAGCGTAGCATATTTCTCTTCATTCAAAGTGCCACCACAAACCTCTGCCATACACGTAAGATGGTTGGGCTTTCTAAGTTTGTATGGCCGATTGTTATAGCGTCTGTATATTTCTTGCCGACAACGTTTCAACGAAATGTTATCATCAACTTCCGGTAAGGTTACAGAAACTAATTTCCACTTATCATACCACAAATAAGGATATAATGCACCTCCAAAATTCCTCTGTTTATCAGGGAGAAAGTCGCTAGGACTCTTATAATTCAAAACCATGTCCTTATAAAAGCATCTGTTTTTCACATCCTGAACAGTATACCATTTGCTTAAAAGAAGGAGAAAGTAATATCCCATATCACCCTGAAGATAGAAATCTATTTGGGATGGAACATTCAAGATGGCAAATATTTCTTTATTATACGAAGAAGGGGTAATGGCCATTATCTCAAATGCCATACATACTGCACACTCGTTATTGGTGGTTATGAGATCTGTAACCAAACTCTTTACCTTATCACCTTCACAGGACATCCTGGCCAAAAGTGACTTATATGAATTCAATAATTCATAATCATAGTTATCTACACTATGATTCAACAGGTCTCCAGTAGTATATTTGCCTTTCTTTTGGTGGTAATGTTGGCGGTAAAATGGCAATGTCCCCAGTTTGTCCCTAGCTTGTCCCCAGCTTTGTCACAAGTCTTGTCACAAGTCTTGTCACAAGACGAAGAAAAGGATGCAAGTATTGATGCAAAAGATGCAACCTCCAGTTCAAAGGTTGCAACCTTGGATGAAGAGGCTGCAGATTTGGCGGACAATGGACAAAATAGCGTAATTCGCAAACAGAGACAAGAACTACATAAGGAACTCCAATGATAGTCAAAAGGACTTCAATAGTTACGTATAATTACTCATTAAAGGATACAAAAGTGAAGAAAAAGGCATAAAAGTGATTGTATTTTGCAGAAAAGATGATTTTCCTTCGTTATTTCGTGGGAAATTAGCTAATTTTGTACGCGTAAATTATAATAAGGTACAACCTCAGCACAATAAGAATGGAAAATAGAATCAAAGTGGTTCTCGCAGATAAGAAGAGAACAAACAAGTGGTTATCCGAGCAGTTGGAATGTGCACCGACTACCGTGAGTAAATGGTGTACCAATGCCAGCCAGCCACCTATGGAGACATTCGTCAAGATTGCAGAACTCCTCGAAGTCGATATAAACGAACTGTTGAGGATAGAGAAAAGCAAGTAATCGTATTAAAGGGTAGATGGTGTATACCTTTAAGTGGTAAAACTGTAAGAAAAGCAAGAATGGATAAAATAGAATCAAAACCAATGCCACATTTCAAGAAAGGCGATGCTTTTGTTGAAATGGCTCCGCACCCTCTCGTTTTCTTGGAGGTAAACGAGGTGGAAGGGGGTACTGGCAATAAAGATTTCTGTATTGTAACATGGTACTCGCTTGACGAAAAGGGCCTCAATGCTCAGCGTCGATTCCCTATGGTTGCTGTTGATGGAGGGTTCTGCAACTTCGAACCAATCTCTCGGAAACTTCTCAAAGAGGTCAAAAGCCTGATGCGCCAATTTGATGTGGAAGCAAAACAACTAACGGATAAGAAAGAAGCGAAATCATTGTTGAGGGAATATACTCGCAAGTTGATAGAGCTACTTCCCGATGCAGAAGAAAGACTGACGATAACAGCGCAAGAAGCAAAGGAGATAGTGACATACAAATGGCTCGACTGCACCGATGACAATTACTGGGTGGAAGAAGATCTAGACCTCAATGACATGTACGTTACACTTGTCTGTTACTCTTCCGAATCACACGATGATGAGAATAACGAAAACATTACCGTACAATTTCTCTATCTGCATGATGACTGCCCGTATGGCTGGGATACGCTAGCAAAATGTGGGGCCAAGTATATGGTGATAGAGAGACCGAAGAAGTAGTGAACTAATTGCACTTTGAGCAACCAAACCATCTGCAATTATTAAGATTTAGAATTAGTAAAAATTGATTAGTTATGGATATAAATAAAGATTTAAGATATAATAAAACAGAACTTTTAGCTTATTACAGAAGTCGTGCTAATGAAATTTTGAGTGATTTAGCACTTGAATATTCTGCAGCCGACTACAAAAAGAAAGCATCTGCCTTAAATAAGGCCATTATCCAAAGTCGCGATAATCTTTTGGAAATTCTAAATGAAAAGGCAAGGACAGAAAATTGGACTAACTCTGAGACTTTGGAATGCGTCTTAATGATTACATATACAAATGATGTGGTCATGCTGGAATCTCGAAATTCTGTTTGGGAATACGATTATATGGCTTTCTCACGTAGAGTTGGAGAGCTGTGGGAACCGTTCTGTAAACTATGTTTTAAATATCCTTCTACTAGAATCTCAGCCTTTGTGCCACCCTTGTTCTCGGAAGTCAAAGAAAGCCTAACTACTGAAATTACCACATATATTGATGCGTTAAAAATCAGAGTTAAGGAAAAAGAACAACTAAAACGTTACTATGATAAAGTATGGAATCTCGTCACATCTGGTGAGATTCAGTTGGAATGTGACCTACATTTCACTGATGGTCAGACAAAGTACATTGTAGATTTTAAAAGCGGTTTCGGTTCAAACGAGAAAGGTAACACAAACAGATTGCTACTTGTTGGCAGTATTTATCAAAATATAGAAACGGAAAATTACAAATGCTTGATATTTGTACGTTCAACGGATAACAACCATTACCTTGCCACTCTTCAAAACTCTGGAATATGGGAAACCTCATGCGGTACTGATACTTATTCTAAGATTCATCATTTTACTGGTTTTGATATTCATAATTGGATTGAACAGAACATAGATTGGATGAATGATTTCTCCCCACAAATGAGGGATGCTGTGACAAATAATGAACTTCAAAGTTATCTAATCTGGTGATAATATGAACGAAGCATTAGTATATCAGGCACATTACACAAAGTCTGATCCAATCCTTAACTATATGACGGGGATGCTTGACCTTCGTCCACATGATTCTATTTTAGAGCCTTGTGGAGGAGATGGGGTGTTCGTTGACAAGATTTTAGAGAAGGTGCCGAATGCAAACATCAGCGTGTTTGAGTTAAATCCCCAAGCTGTTATAGGACTCAAAAACAAATATAATGGGGAAGCAAATATTCAGATAAAAGAAACAGATACTCTATTAGATGACAGCATTACATCTTGTAGTGTCAAGTATGATAAAATTATTGGCAATCCTCCTTATGGGGCACGTAATAACGAGAAGAAGAAAGACCTCCTTAACAAGTTGTACGCAGATTTGTACACAAAAGAAAGTTACACTCTTTTTCTCTATGCTTGCACACGTTGTCTTAACGAGAATGGAGAACTAAGTTTCATCATACCTGATACCTTCTTGTCGCTTCATAGGCATCTCGCCATTCGAAAGTATTTGCTAACGAACACCAAGATAAAAGAATTGGCATTATTCCCTTCTTCTTTTTTCCCAGGAATAAATTTTGGCTACGCAAATCTTTGCATCATTACGCTGAAAAGATCTTCAAATGGGGCTCAAAATCTACGTAATGAAATCTCTATCAGAACAAACTTTAAGACGGTAGAGGAATTAGAATATGATGATAGCGGTACGAAAAAAATTATCTCACAGAAAGAAGTAGTCGAAGGTGTTGGTTCCGCATTCATGTTTAATTCTACCGACAAAATTGCAGAATTAATCAATGATGGTTCCATTCAGAAGATAGGCGACATTGCAAATTGTGTAACGGGATTTTATTCAGGTAACGACAAAGATTATCTGCATCCAGTTAGCCCAGAGATAAAGAATGCAAAGAAATACATTTGTGCGAATACCGAAAGTATTCATACATCTTCTTTGACAGACAAAGAGAAAAGTTGTGGTATTGCTACGGCTGATTGTTTGGTTCCTGTGGTTAAAGGTGGTAACATTGAGTATGTCAAGCCTAACCATTGGTTTATGGATTGGTCAACAAAAGCTATCCAAGAGTATAAATCGAGCAAAAAATGTAGGTTCCAAAATTCCGACTATTACTTTAAGAACGGCATTGGCATTCCAATGATACGTTCGTCTAAGCTTACAGGTTCATTAATAGATGGTCGGCTATTTGACCAATCCATAGTGGGTGTTTTCCCAAAAGATGATAAGTGGATTCTTTACCTTCTTGGTTTTTTCAACTCGGCTGTATGCACAGAGTTGATTAATGCTATCAATCCATCAACAAATAATTCGGCTAATTATATCAAAAAGATTCCTTTCATCGTACCGAGCGATGAAGCGAAGAGCCATGTTGAAGAATTGGTGGGCGAGATTGTATCGCGATTAAAAGGTGGAGACGAACAAATTGAACGTCAAAAAGCAGAGTTAGACGAAGTTTTTGCAAAATTGTATTTCCATAGAGTAGGTATCAGTCAGATAGTCTCCCCAAAAATTACTCCCAAACAACTCAATTTCCTCGACCTCTTCGATCAATACGAACTTGAGCCAATCACGCGAAACTCCATGGTTCGTGAAGACATTGAAGTAGAATACAATACGAAGAGCATTCGTCATAACTTGCCTATCGACCTCGCAAAGAACCTCCTCATTTGCAACGTAAAGAAGGACAATTGGGAACAGTATCTTGATGGTTCTGCAAAGATTTATTACACAGGCAAAAAGTTTCCGACGACTGTTGCGCTCAACAAACTCTACTACTTCATGCCGTACCTCTCTGGAAAAGGTATTCGCGATCTTTACTATATCAAGATTGCTCGACTTGGTTATCGCAAGGAAGGACAGGAGAATGAAGACAAGAATGACCTACGGCTAGTGTTCGAAATTGAGCGTGTCGGTCAGCTATTCAGTGATTACAAGAAAGTGAAACTCGAAATCTGGCGTACATTTACGGATACAACCCTTGATAAACTTCTGTGCTAATAATATAATATCCCAATATACTTTGGGATATGAACGCATGGCATTCATGTTGGTTAATTTGAATGACTTAGAGAATCTTGTTGATAGAGTGTAAATGAATAATATAATACTTTAATAATTATAACATAATAAGAGAAAACAAGGATGGACAATATTGCTATCTCACTAACCCAACTAGAAAAAGAAGACATTGTTCTTCTAGTAAAAGGTATATTAGGTCTTGCAGGAATTATTATTGCCATCTTAGGATGGTATATTCATAGGCAAACTGAAAGAATAAAAGTAATGGAAAATCTTATCTCCGAGAAGAAAAATGAGGCTTATTCTAGATTTGTCGGTCTGTTCTATGAGTTATTAACGCAGTCAAAAGAGAATAAAGACTTGGATACACATGATGGACTAATAAAAATGATGGAAATAAAAAAGACAATCTTCATGTATGGTTCAGATCAAGTATTTAAGGCAATGAACGAATGGCTGAAATTCTGTAATCCCGAATATGACCAAAAAGAGATGCTGAATAAAGTCCTTGAATTGTTGGTCCTTATCAGAAAGGATTTGCAAAATAATTCAAAACTTAAAGTTAGGGATATATTGTTGAATATAATGCAGTCCGAGGAAGAAATTAGAAAGTTTCAATCTTTGAATAAACATAGCCCAGGGATTATTCGTAAGCTTTTCAATAAATACTAAGAAATAGCTATTATGTCAGATAGAATTCTAGATACAAACAAAATCCCCGAACTTCAATCTCCGTTCGGGTAGTTAAGAGAACTATATGCTGATGGTAAAAGAAATACGAGAATCATATAATAAGTGCTAACAATGATTTAATAAAAATGGCATATGAGCGACGAACAGAAATATACCATTCAGGACCTAGATGAATACATACGCCAAGGCGAACCACAGAAGCGAGAGCGTAGCGAAGCTTGGAGGGTTGCTATAGGGCTTCAACAGGTTGATAGACTTCAGACTTCTGAATATCTGCTTGATACTGCCAAACGACATATCGAGGGGGACATCAGTATCATTGAGGCAAAGCAACTTATTGACTCATACTACAAGTCTGCATCTGGACGAAAGGTTATAGAGAATGACCGAACAGAAGAGGCGGACAAGGTGGCTGCACGTATAACAGAACTGATAGAGGAAAAAACCTTTTCGTTTACTCCTGCTCAGTTGATTTCTATACATCGTCGCTTGTTTGACGGCATCTATAAGTTAGCTGGTCGCATTCGTGACTATAATATTACGAAGAACGAGTGGGTACTTGGCGGCAAGACTGTGTATTATGCCAGTGCAGATACTATCAGCGATACATTGAATTACGATATGGGGCAGGAACGCGAGTTCAGTTATGCAAACATGAATATTGATGAAGCCATTCATCATCTAACCCGTTTCTGTGCTAATCTATGGCAAGTTCATGCGTTTTGCGAAGGTAACACACGAACGACTGCCGTATTTATGATAAAGTATTTACGCACATTGGGATTCAATGTGGTCAATGATGTCTTTGCTGAGAACTCATGGTATTTCCGAAATGCGCTCGTTCGTGCCAACTATAGTGATTTGACAAATGGCATCACAGAAACGACAGAATACTTGGAGAGATTCTTTCGCAGTATGTTGCTTGGAGAGGAACATGACCTTAGGAACAGGATTATGCACGTTGATTGGAACAAAGTTGAGGACGAAACTATATCCCAAAGTGCAAATCACGAAGTTCAAAGTGCAAAAGCTGGCGAAGAATTACCCCCAAAGTGCAAAAATTGCACTTTGGAAGAAGTCGCTCTACTTCGCATAGTGCAAAAGAATCCATCTGCTACCCAAAAAGAGATTGCTGCTGAAATTGGAAAATCTGAGCGGACTGTCAAATCAATTACCATAGCATTACAAGAGAAGAACATTCTACGTAGAGTGAATGGTAAAAGAAATGGCTATTGGGAATTTGTTGAGGATTCTATTCAGCAAGGAAGCAATATAGACAAAAAATGAGTAATATACAAGATATAAACAACATCGCCGAACTTCAATCTCCTTTCGAACAGTTGAGAGAGGTTGATGCCGATGGCAAGGAATGGTGGAACTCACGCAAGTTGGCGCGAGTGATGGGCTATGGCAAGTACTGGAACTTTGAGCGTGTCATAGCCAAGGCTCAGGCATGGACTTCACAGAAAGGCTATCATCTGGGCGAGCATTTCGTGGAGATAACAGAGATGGCAGAACTGGGTAGTGGCGCAGTCAGAGAAGTGACAAGCATTCGACTTTCTCGTGCGGCCTGCATGGCTGTGGCTATGAATGCCGACCAAAAGAAAGAGATGGTGAAGGCTGCACAGCAATATTTCAGCGCGACCATGACTCCAGACGTTGCCGTAAGAAGCATGGAGTCCTCTATTTTGATGTATAAAGGCGGACGTGGGAAAGTACAAGTGCAGGTAGTCTTTGACACCAATACTTTCTGGCTTTCTCAGCAGAGAATGGCTGAGTTGTTTGGAGTGACAGTACCCACAATAAACTACCACCTCGACCAAATAGAACAAAGTGGTGAAATACATTTGTCCGATACTATTAGAAAAATTCGAATACCTTCGGACAAATGGTCTGGTGAGGTGATGATGTATAACCTTGATACAGTTATTGCAGTGGGTTATCGCGTGAACAGCTACGAGGCCACTCAGTTCCGAATTTGGGCTACACAAGTCTTAAAAAAATACCTTACCAAAGGCTTTGTGCTGGATGATGAACGTCTGAAGGGAAAGAACGTATTTGGGGCAGACTACTTCGATGATTTGCTTGACCGCATTCGGGAGATACGTATCAGCGAACGACGTTATTATCAGAAGATTACGGACATATATAGCGAGTGTAGTTCTGACTATGATAAGGATTCCGAAGAAACGCAGTTCTTCTTCAAGACTGTACAGAATATGATGCATTATGCGGTAACAAAACAGACTGCTGCCGAGATTATCTATGACCGTGCGGATGCCGAACGCCCTCATATGGGTTTGACAACATGGAAGAATGCTCCAGACGGAAGAGTCGTGAAATCGGATGTTACGGTGGCCAAGAACTATCTGAGCGAAAAGGAGGTGGATTCATTGAACAGATTGAGCAATGCCTTCATTGACATTGCAGAGCAACGCGCAGAAGACCGTATCCTAATGACAATGGCTGACTGGTCGGCTCTCCTGCGACGCTATATGGACTTGAACAACCGTCCGTTACTTCCAGATGCAGGGCGTGTGACTTATGAACAAGCGGTAGAAAAGGCACACACGGAGTATGATAAGTTCCGTGTTATTCAAGACCGTGAGATTATGAGCGACTTTGACAAGCAGTTGAAGCTGCTGTTTGGAGATAAAGAATACTAAAGACATGGACAACCTTTCACATTTCCGCTCGTTAGACGAATTGATACGTGCCTTAGACAGGGAGCGCAGGTTGCTTCATGCGCTATTCCAAGACAGGAAGAAACTGTCGTTTAGGTATGACCTTGCACGTGAACTGGCAAGTAAGAGAGATGAAAGTATTGAATTTCTTCGGCGATACGGCATTATTCGCGAAAATGGCGACTTTGTGGAACTGGAGGATGTATATCTGAAGTTCTTCGAGGACGTGCTGGAGGTAAACGAGGAAATTAATGTGGCCAGCGTCAAGGAGAGCATCGGCAACCTGAACAATGCCATCGATTACTATCTCAGCGAGAATAATCCCAGCCGGAAGTATGGATATCTGCGCGATGTGAAGCGGATACTGCGGAATATCGCGCTCACGACGTTGAGGAATGTGATTGACCTGAAGCGCAACATTGACAATACCTACAAGAACGAGCCCACCTTTACCATTAAGAAAAAGAAACTGGTGCATCTGGATGAGAAACGTCAGGACATTGCGGCCCTGATAAACGAATGCGAAAGGGTGATAGACGAGAAGCAGACCACTTTCTTCATGGTGGCGATGGACGTACAGTTAAAAGACACCGTGACGGATGTGAAACTGCAACTGCGTGAGGTATATCATAACCTGTTGGAGTTGGACCGTCAGATTATCAACTACCTGAACCTCATAGAATACCAAAGCCGTCTGTTTCAGAAGGTACAGAAACTAAAATATCTGCGTGACCAAATGTTACTCGACACAAATACAGACATACAGGCAAAACTGCAGGCAAGGAATCCCGTATGGATGGAGTCCCGTCCGCGATACACGCTGAAGGTGTCGCTCTCCATGCTTCGCAATTCGGAAGAAGGACTCTGTGTGTTGCAGAATGTCGCCAAAGGAAAGGGCAATAGTCGGCTGCGGAAAGGCAATCTGGCAGACCCTCTAACGGAGAGCGAATTGGCAGAACAGCAGGAGGTACGACAGATAGTTGATGTGAACGAGGTGAAGAATGCATTCATGGCATCAGGAGACCATCTGTTCCATTTCGTGATGAACTATTCCGGCTACAGAATCAAGATGGATGATGAAGCAAAACTTGTTCTCTTCTGCCAGATAGCCTCACAATATCTAGACGAACTGCATATCGATGATGAATACAAGCAGTATGGAGCCATCGAATATCCCGTTATCTATCCACAAACAAAGATGATGTAAACAATTATGATGCGTTATACAAAAGAAATATTCGACATACTGAGCAAGGGCGGTTTTATCTCCCAGAACTCTATCTCGCAGCAGCGTTCCCACTTGTACGATGCCATTGAGGATGACTTCAACGACTATCAGGAGTACTTCAGCGGCATAGGCTTCCTGTTGGAGGGCGGCAATGGATACTACTATTTCTCAAGAACCGAGAACAGGATGGAACTAACAGATAAGGTGCAACGCCTGGCATTGTGGATTGACCGTGTGGATTTTCTCAAGACCTTCAACAACACCTTTGCGCCGGGTTTTACCTTCCGTAATAGGGTGTCCAATTTGATGTACCCAAAATTGATGGGATTTTTATTGTTAAGTCCCTTATATAAAGGGGTTGCAGACGCTTTGTCTTGTCAAGCGTGTATGATACCAGCATTTGGAGTACTTTATATACCATAACCATATGTATTCTAATGCTCTACGATTTCATATTAACAAAAATTATGGTACATCATATTGGACACCCTACTTCCGTAAATCAAACATCGTCGAAAAGTTCTCCAGCGACATCGAACTCAAGGAAAAGGCACGCAACCTCTATACGGATGTCAAAACTAACGAAGAGAAAATAGAGAAGCTGGTAGGCGACTTAGAGCGAATGGGATTCGTGGAACTGGAGAATGAGCTGGACGGCACCTACAAGGTGACCGCCGCTTTCCATTACATCGAAGAACTGATAGATTGTCTCACGATCATTGAAACAGAAGAGTCATGAGAGCATTACGTAAAATAGTTTTTATCAACAGTGCCAACATCCGCTATGCAGAAGTGAAGTTGGATGGCAATGTTCATTTCATCGGCACGCAAGGCGTAGGTAAGAGTGCTTTGCTCAGAGCCATTCTGTTTTTCTATAATGCCGACAAGCTGCATCTGGGCATACCTAAGGAGATGAAGTCGTTCGACGAGTTCTATTTGCCTCATGCCAATTCATATATGGTGTATGAGGTTGAGCACGAGCACGGGCCGTTCTGCATCCTTGTGCTCCGTTCGTCGGGCAGGGCGTGTTACAGGTTTGTAGATGCCGCCTATAGGAAAGAATGGCTTATAGATGAACATGGGGAGGTGACGGCAGAATGGAAGGTGATACGAGATCGACTTGGTGGTGCCTATATGAGTAAGATTATTGACCGCTATGAGCAGTACCGCGACATTCTCTATGGCAACAAGCAGACTGTGGGGAGGGAGTTTGCCCGCTTCCGGCTTTTGGAAACCAGCAGTTACCAGAATATCCCCCGAAGCATACAGAACGTCTTTCTCAACTCGCGCCTAGATGCCAATTTCATCAAGGATATCATAATCCGTTCGATGAGTGACGATGAGGCGAATATCGACCTGGGCTATTTCCGCAGGCAGGTGGCAGACTTTGAACAGGAGTACAAGGATATTTCCTGTTGGTATAAGTTGAACCAAAAGGGTGAATCATTAGTAAGAATGGTTCATCCCCGAATTGCGTTG
>DGSP01000074.1:33239-35841 GCA_002393555.1 Prevotellaceae bacterium UBA4359 | reverse complement strand
TATATGATGCGGCAAGCCGCATTTTTCTCGGACAATAATTACCAATAATTTCCAAAAATTGGTTCCAATAATAATTATTGGACAAAATTATTGTTAAGTAGGTGAACAAAAATAGTTGATATCATGCGGCAAGCCGCATTGTTTTCTTGGACAATAATTTCCGATAATTCCCAATAATTGGTTCCGATAATAATTATCGGATAAAATTATCGTCAATTATTGAAAATTATCGTCCAAAGAAAAACAAGCCGCTTGCGGCGAAAAGAAGAGACATCATTGTATAAAATAATTTTGTGTAGTTACTTATCAGATAACTTAAACTTTTAGTTTTTCACTTTTCAATTACCACAAAAAAAAGAAGCCCCTTTGCTTCCAACTTGGGCACCGACTTCGGAATCAACCTGCAGTGCGCTTGGGGAAGGTTGGGGCTTTTTTTGCCATTTGTGGGGGCAAAGTTAGCGTTTTTGGAGTATTTTGTTGCAGGTTTCGTGGAAAATATTTACTTTTGTGGCCGATTTTAACATTAAATAAAGTTTTTATGAGTTTTACGGAACTTGCATACCCTATTTTCGAACGGGCAATTGCTGACTATCATCGGCATGACAATGTGGATTGGCCGATGGAGAATCCATACGAACAGGGGGCGATTGAGTGTGACCTCTACACGAAGAACTGGATTGACACGGTGCAGTGGCATCTGGAGGACATTGTGCGCGACCCCGACATCGACCCGAAGGAGGCTCTGGCGCTGAAACGGCGCATTGACAGGAGCAATCAGGAGAGGACGGACTTGGTGGAGCGGATTGACTCGTGGTTCTGGACGAAGTACCGGGATGTGGAGGTGAAGGAGGGGGCGACCATCAACACGGAGAGTCCTGCATGGGCTGTAGATAGGTTGTCGATTCTGGCTCTGAAGATTTACCACATGAAGGAGCAGGTGGAGCGCGAGGATGCCAGCGAGGAACACAGGGCGACGTGCCGGAGGAAACTGGACGTGCTGCTGGAGCAGCAGAAGGATCTCTCGACGGCGATTGACCAACTGCTGGAGGACATTGAGGGGGGAAGGAAGTACATGAAGGTGTATAAGCAGATGAAGATGTATAATGATGTGGAGACGAACCCGGTGTTGTATAAGTTAAAAGTGAAAAGTGAAAGTGAAAAGTGAAAAGTGAAAGTATCCTCCATTCGGGGTGTATGCCATCAGGAGGAAAGGTAACTTAAACTTTTAGTTTTTAGTTTTTAACTTTTAACTTTTCATCTATTCTGTATATGAGAATCGGTTTCGACGCCAAGCGTCTGTTCAACAACTTCACGGGTCTGGGGAATCACAGCCGCACGACGATTGACATCTTGACGCGGGAGTTTCCGGAGCATGAGTATTGGCTCTACACCCCGAAGGTGAGGCTGAACGGAGCGACGTTGCCTTATGTGGGGAAGAAGCACTGCCGGCTGGTGGAGCCGACGGGCATGGTGAGGGGGAGCGCGTGGCGGACGTATGGGCTGGTGGCGGACATGAAGCGTGACGGCATTGAGGTTTTTCACGGCCTGAGCAACGAGATGCCTGTGGGGTTGTTCCATTCGGGCATTGCTTCGGTGGTGACTATCCACGATGTGGCTTTCAGGACGTTTCCCGACATGTATCACTGGCACGACCGCAAGATTTATGACCTGAAGTGGCAGTATGCCTGCAATCATGCGGACAGGATTATCTGCATCAGCGAGTGCACGAAGCGGGATGTGCTGGAGTTTTATGATGTGCCGGAGCGGAAGGTGGAGGTGGTGTATCAGCCTGTGAACCCTGTCTATTATGGGGAGCCGATGGAGAAGGATGAGATGCCGCCCTATATGCTGTATGTGGGCAGCATCAACTCGCGGAAGAACTTGCTGGGTGTGGTGAAGGCGATGGAACTGATGCCGAAGGACTTGCGGATGAAACTGGTGGTGGCTGGCGGCGGTGGCTCGTACAAGCGGATGGTGAAGGAGTATATTGCCCAGAAGGGCATGGAGGAGTGGTTTGTGTGGCCCGACATGGTGGATACGGAGGGGTTGAGGCGGCTCTACACGAATGCGCAGTTGTTTGTCTATCCTTCGTTCTACGAGGGTTTCGGCCTGCCTGTGGTGGAGGCTCAGTTGTGTGGTTGCCCTGTGGTGACGAGCAACGTGAGCAGTCTGCCTGAGGCTGGAGGCCCCTGGGCGCAGAAGGCTGACCCGAACAGCGCGGAGGACATCTGCCAGAAGATGGTGCGGCTGCTGACGGACTCGGAGTTGCGGCAGCAGACTATCGAGGGCGGCAGGCGGTATGCGATGGAGACTTTCGACCCGCACAGGCTGGCAAGGCAACTGATGGGGGTGTATGAGGGAGTGAGGAATTGACAATTGGCAATTGACAATTAACAATGAATAATTAACAATTAACAATGAATAATTGACAACTCAAGTTTCGGATGTTTTTCTCAACAACGAATATTTCGAATATGACGAATTTATACAATGCACAATGCACCTAAAGGTGCAACGAATAAAAACGAATGCTGAGTGTAGCCATTCGATTCCATTCGTTGCCGCTTGCGGCATTAGGAAAATACATCTTCTCGCCGCATGG
>DGSP01000074.1:23873-33182 GCA_002393555.1 Prevotellaceae bacterium UBA4359 | reverse complement strand
TTCGTTGTTGAAAATGAAGCGTTTGGAACTTCCGAAACTTCAATTAAATAAAAATAGATAAGAATGAATTTTCTTGACAGAAACGAATTTAATTTTGAGCCTTCGCAGAAGGTGAAGGATGCCATCAAAGGTTTCGACCCGAAGGATTTGTGTTTCTACACACGCATCTATGACCAAGGGAAGAAGAGTGTGATTAGTGTCCGCGTGAGCGAGATTTACGGTGTGCCGGAGGAGCAGGTGCTGCTGGCGTATGGTGGAGAGGACATCTTGAAAAATTCCATCCACTATTTCCTGATGAAGGGCGACAACAGGAAAATTCTGATTCCAGAGTTCTCGTGGTGGTACTACAACCGGGTGGCCAGCGAGTGCGACGGAGTGTTTGAGATGTACCCTCTGCACGAGCAGGAGGACACGTTTGCCTACGATGTGGATGAAATCATCGAATACACCAACCGCATCCATCCGCGCATGCTGCTCCTGGCCTCGCCCAACAATCCGACGGGCAACAGCCTGAGCAGCGAGGAGATTGGCCGCATCATGGAGCACATTCCCGACGACACAATGGTGCTGGTGGATGAGGCGTATGCTTCGTTCATCACCAGTGATGTCGATTATATAGCCCCCTTGGTGAACAAATATTCCAACCTCATCATCTCGCGCACCTTGTCGAAGTTCTATGGTCTGCCCGGACTGCGCTGCGGCTTTGGCTTCATCGGCAAGGGACACGACCAGTTCCTCAGTTATGTGAACAAGTATCTGGGCTACAACCGCTTCAGCGAGGCTGTGGCACTGGCTGCACTGGACAGCGATGAGCACTACCGCAAGGTGGCTGAACAGATGGAGTGGGGAAGGCAGTTGTACAAGAAGGAACTGGGTGGTCTGGAAGGCTTCAAGGTATATAAGAGTGTGGCCAACTTCATCCTCATCAAGTATCCCCTTGCCATCAAGGAGCCGCTGCAGAAGGCTCTGGCAGAAGAGCAGTATAAGATTAAGTTCATGGGCGACCCGGGGCTGGAGTCGTGTCTGCGCATCACGCTCGGACGACCCGAACAGACACAGGTGGTGTGCGACACCATCAAGAAGGTTTACCTCAACTAAAAACTAAAAGTTAAAAACTAAAAGTTAAAAACTAAAAACTAAAAGTTAAAAACTAAAAACTAAAAGTTTAAGTTACTTTGCTAATGGTACACAGTCCGAATGGAGGATACTTATACTTTTCACTTTTAGTTTTTAACTTTTCACTTTCAACTCTAAACCCTAACATGAAAGCAGTGATTCTTGCAGCGGGCATCGCCTCGCGCCTGCGTCCGCTCACCAACAATTGTCCCAAGTGCCTCCTGAAGATTGGGGAGAGAAGTCTCCTGCAACGTTCGATGGACGGCCTCATCAAGAACGGCATCAAGGAGTTTGTGGTGGTGACGGGCTATCTGCACGAGCAGATTGAGGACTTCCTGAAGAACCAGTATCAGGAGGTGCCTATCACTTTCATCCACAACGAACTGTATGCCTCCACCAACAACATCTACTCGCTGTGGCTGGCACGTCCTGAGGCTGAGGGGAAGGACATCTTGCTGCTGGACAGCGACATTGTGTATGACCCCGAAATGGTGGGAAGGCTGCTCCGCTCGGAGCATGAGGATGTGCTGGCCCTGAACCGCCATCCGCTGGGCGAGGAGGAGATGAAGGTGGTGCCAGACGGGGAGGGTCGTGTGAGGGAAATCAGCAAGACATGCCGCATCGAGGATGCCATCGGCGAGTCGATTGGCATAGAGAAGATGTCGGCTGCCTACACGAAGGCTCTCTACAGGGAACTGCAACCGATGATGGAGAAGGAGGGGCTGGAGAATGTTTTCTACGAGAAGGCTTTTGAACGGCTGATTCCGCAGGGACACACTTTCTGGATTGAGGACACGTCTGACCTCTTCTCGACAGAACTGGACACGGTGGAAGACTTCAACACTGCCAAGGAACTCATCCCTGCAGAACTATATTAACCACCAGCCCACCAGCCCACGCGCTGGGCGATTTTTCACTCTTAACTAAAAACTAAAAGTTAAAAACTAAAAGTTTAAGTTACCTGATGGCACACACCCCGAATGGGGGATACTTTCACTTTTAACTTTTAACTTTTCACTCTCAACCTTAAACTCTCAACAGACCCTCTCATGGCTTCCTACGACATTCGCCCCCTGCAACTACGTATCCTGCGCATCCTCATGGCCGTCCACCAGGTGTGCCACGAGCATGGGCTGCGCTACTACATCATTGCAGGGACTCTGCTGGGGGCTGTGCGCCACAAGGGGTTCATCCCGTGGGACGATGACCTCGACATCGGCATGCCGCGCAAGGACTACGACCTGCTGATGGCGCATGCCAAGGAGTGGATGCCTGCCCCATTCGAGGTGGTCAGTTATGAGACTGACAAGGACTACCCGCTGCCTTTTGCCAAGGTTCAGGATGCCAGCACCACGCTCATCGAACGGATGCACCTGAGGTATCTGGGCGGCATCTACATTGATGTTTTTCCGCTGGACGGCATGACGGCCAACCCCTGGGTGCAGCGATGGCACTTTGCCCGATATTTTTATCTGAAGAAGGTGCAGTATTTCCTCTGCCGAGACCCTTTTCGGCACGGGCATGGCCCTTCCTCGTGGATTCCCCTGCTGTGCCGACGGTTCTACACGCTGGAGGGGGTGCAGGAGAAGATGAAGCGCATGCAGAAGGCTTACGATTTTGACGAGTCGGCCCTGGTGGTTGACCACGACGACGGCAGGAAGGGCATCATGCCACGGGAGACGCTGGGCTGCCCCACCCCGATTGTCTTTGAGGGGGAGACGGTGATGGGTGCGGAACACCCCGATGCCTACCTGAAACAGAAATATGGCGACTACATGACGATTCCTCCGGGGCCGAAGCAGAGGCAACACAACTTCCATCTGCTGGACTTGGAGAACAGTTATAGAGCGCTGCAGAACGAATAGACAAGAACTCATACGACAAACGGATTCATGGATTTGACAGGATTCTCTATCTTGATTCCCTCATGGAATAACCTTCCTTTTCTGAAACTGTGTGTGGAGAGCATTCGGGAACACTCATGCCTGCAACACCAGATTATCGTTCACGTGAATGAGGGTGCTGACGGAACTCTTGACTGGGTGAAGTCGGAGGGGCTGGACTATACTTTTTCGGAAAAGAACATCGGGGTGTGTCTTGCCATGAACTCGATGCGCCGCCTGGTGAAGACGGACTACATCTTTTTCATCAATGATGACATGTATGTGCTTCCGGGATGGGACAAGGTGCTGATGGAGGAGGTGAAAAGCCTGCCCGACAATCTTTTCTATCTGTCTGGCACGATGATTCAGCCTCACGACCAGAAGGATGTGGGGCTTTGTGCCGACTTTGGCGACTCTGTGGAGACGTTTCAGAAGGAGCGGCTGCTGAAGGAATACAAGACGCTGCCCTACGGGGACTGGCAGGGGGCCACTCGCCCACCCACACTGGTTCACCGAGATATATGGGACTTGGTGGGAGGCTACAGCATCGAATACTCTCCGGGCATGTATAGCGACCCTGATTTCACGGCCAAACTTCTCATGGTGGGTGTGCGCTACATGAAGGGGCTTGGGGACTGCCGCGTATATCACTTTGAGACTAAGACCACAACCCGAATCAGGAAGAACGACGGGGCTGTGCAGTTCCTGCTCAAGTGGGGAATCTCAAACTCTATCATGAGGCAGTTCATCACACGCCAAGGGGAGAGATGGGGCCTCAGGTCGCAGCCTCATGACCTCGACACCATCAAGGAAAAGAAGAGGTGGGCGCGCATAAAGGGACTCTACTATCTGGCGCTGAGGGGATTTGGCGTTTGTTTTGACCTGACCAAATTGCCGAACTGACTAATCATATCAATCACTCTTATCTCTATATGCAGACAAACATCTATATAGTCAACCATCCGCGTTCGCCGCAAGACAAGCAGGTGTATATGCAGAGTTTTTGCGAAGCATGGATGGCCCAAGGCGGAAAGGCGGTGGAACAGAGCCAATGGATGAGGCATCGCCTCGTCCGCCACTTGTTCAAGATGCTGGCACTTTCTCCTCTGCCCCTCCGAAGAAAGGGGAAGACTTTTCTCGTCTGCTCGCGTGGAGGCCATCTGCTCAAGTCTTCCCTGCCCTACCTTTTCCAGGGCGACATCATCCCCATGCTCTGGGACTGCTGGCCTTCCACCTGGAAAAGGCTGGAGCGCGACCTGCGCCTGCTGCACTGCAAACTGTGTTTCATCACCGCGTCGGATGTGGGCAAGGAGTTTGCCAGACGGCTGCCCGGTGTGAAGTTTGTGCATATCCCAGAAGGGGTCGATATCACCGACTATCAGGCAGGAAAGCCGCTGGCAGAAAGGGGTATTGACGTGTATGAACTGGGGCAGAAACACAAATATTTCCACAAGAAACTGATGGACGGCCGTCTGGAAGACTGCTGCAAGTTCATCTATAACCCGCAAAACCCAGACAAGGGG
This sequence comes from Prevotellaceae bacterium UBA4359, assembly GCA_002393555.1. Taxonomy (GTDB): domain Bacteria; phylum Bacteroidota; class Bacteroidia; order Bacteroidales; family Bacteroidaceae; genus Minthosoma. The sequence goes on along the minus strand of DGSP01000074.1, from coordinate 28,660 downwards.
GCTTTGATGATGTTTGAAGACTGGAGCACCTTCACCCAGAAGGTGGCAGACTCGAAAATTGTCATCTCCTTCCCGCTCTGCATGCGCAACACCCGAGAGGATGGCGGCATCGACACGCTGACCATGCGCTTTTGGGAGGGGATGCTGTCAAGGTGCATCATCGTGGGCCATTGTCCGCAGGAGTTGATGGACCTGATTGGCTACAACCCCGTGATTGAGGCCGACTTTGTGGACCCCTGCAGCCAGATTAGGCACATTCTCAGCCACTTGGAGGACTATCAGGAACTGGTCAACCGCAACCGTGCCGTGGCCTTAGAGTATGCGCCGTGGGAGAAGCGCATGCCGCTCATCTTCCAAACCATAGAAGAATGCGGAGGTTGAACTCCTGAGAGTTCTCTTATGCCGCACTGACGTTAAGAAACATAAAAGGCGTACCCCTCGACTGCGGTATGCCGTACCCGAGGGGTACGACGCGCCACAGTCGAGGGGTACGCTTTTTTTATGCCTTCATTTCCGCATCAGATGCGACGGGGGTCACTTGAAGGCTGACTTGATTTTTTTCTTCTTCTCCCGACGACTTTCAAAGGCTTTCAACTCGTCGATGATGAAGTTGTAGCATTCGTCGGCATTCCATCCGCGCAGTTCGGCATAGCGCGCCACAATCTTCTTCATGGCTGGGCGCACATGAGTGAGGCGCATGAGGCTGCGCAGACACTCTTCCTTCGTGGGATTCTCCACAAAGTGCGAACGGTTGATGTCGATAGTGGTGAAACTCACGCCGCCCGGAGCCGCAGGGTCGGCATGATAGAGGAAATTGGACAGGTTGGTGTCGCCATGCAAGAAGCCTTTCTCGTGCATCTTCACGAGGAAGTGGGCCAACCCTTCAACCAGGTCATCGCGCTTCTCCCATTCTTCGCGCAGCACTCTGGCATCGGGGTCGCCACAGTAGGCTGACACCAGATAGCCCCGACGGAAGAGTCCCCACTTGTATTCCTCGATACAAGCGATGGGCGTGGGGGTGCTGATGCCCAGTTCCAGCAACTTGAGCCCGTAGGTGTAGGCCCGTTTTGCCTTGCTGGGACGAACAAAGGTGTAGTCAAACCGCTGGGGGAGCAAGGAGCGATGAAAGCGTTTCACCACAATCTTCTCGCCCTTCTCCTTGAAGATTCTCACTTGGTTGCGCTGGTCATAAACCAACACTCCCTCATGGTCAAATGCGTTAGGTACCTTTTCTATAAACTTCCTCAAGCATTCGTAGTCGGGATTGATGATATACTTATATTTCATAGACCTATTTTTATATTATTTTTCTTCATATATTCTCTGTAGGGCATGTCAAAATCTAAAAACATGAACTTATGCTGTATCTGCTTCTCCTTCGGAGGAGGTGTCATGTAGTCTCCATACATGTGGGTAAGATATTTGTCGGCATCGGACAGACCCATGAACGTTTTTCCCTCAAACTCATACGGCTTCGGCTCTGCCAGCCATTCTTTCTTGATGATGCCGTGTTCGCAGGAGTCGTAGTCTATCACATCGTCGTAATCGTCAAAACTGTATTTTGTCATCAGACTGTGCACTTTGTCCTGCAACCACTTCATGGAGAAGACCTTGTGGATGAGCAGCGGCCACCACGAACGAGGTCCCTTGCCGTGCTTGAAGGGGTCCCTGCCACGGAAGAAGAGGAGGTGGCGATAGAACTTGTAGGTCTTCAGATGGCTCTTCACAATGTCGGGGTCAGAAGGGATGCCATCCAGCGGAAAGATGTCCACATAGATGCCCTCAGGGAATTGGAAGTCGGGACGCTCTATCACCGTGGTGCTGCCATCCTCCACCTTGGCAAAGGGGTAAGGGTAGTCGGGGCGGTTGTGAGGCCCCAGCACCTCAAACGGCTCAGGCATCCACTCGTGGCAATGGGCCAGCAGGGTCTCGTAGTCGGGACGCGGCATGCAGATGTCCATGTCGTCATCCCAAGGAATGAAGCCCTTGTGCCGTACTGCACCCAGCATGGTGCCAGCCCACAGATAGTAGCGCAGATGGTGCTCGCGGCACACCTTGTCCATACACTCAAGCACCGGGACAAGCCTGCCCTGCAAGGTCTTGATGTCATAGTTTACAGTATGTATTAGTCGCATAATTAGTCTTTCCTTTCCATCGGCACCGAAAGCAATTCCTTATACAGTTTCATATATGCCGATATATTTTTGTCATAACTATATTCTTGCGCATGCCGTTTCACCCGCTCCCTTCGCTCCGCTCCTGCAGCATCTTGGCCGAAACTCGCAAGGTCCGCTTTCACCACAGTCGCCATCTCGCCGGGCTGCAAACTCTGCCACACCGTGGCACAGTCGCCACAAATCTCGGGCAGACAGGTGGCCGACGAGATGAACACGGGCTTGCCAAACTGCATCGCCTCGATGGCCGGAAGGCCGAACCCCTCGCCCACACTGGGGAAGAGAAACGCCTCGCAATGGTGGTAGAGCCACACCCGCTCGGCATCGGTGATTTTGCCCACCAGATAGGCATTCTTCGTCTCCAGACCCTCGATGTGTTCGCGCACCACTTGGGCAAAGGCAAAGTGGTCATCGCCGGCTATATAGAGGTCGTGGTCAGGGAAGTGGCGCATCATATCGACCAGCAAGTGGAAGTTCTTCTTCGGACGAATCTGGCCGATGGCAAAAAAGAACGGCCGCCCCGTGGCAAAGGCAGGCTTCTCTTCGGGCTTGCCCGTGATGTCCTCCACCCCATTGTAGATGACTCTCACCTGCTTGCCCTTCAGGTCGAACTGCTCTTCCACCTGCTTGCCCACATATTTTGAGATGCACGTCACGGCATCGGCTTGATTGATGGCTCGTTGCAAGATAAAATGATGCTTCTGCTGACGAATCCAGTTCTTTTCGGTCAGGTAGTTCAGGTCGTGGATGGTCAGCACAAACTTACTGCATTTCCCTCTCCTGCGCTTCAACTGCTGCTGGGTGGTGGAGTGCCACAAATCGACGGTGGGAAGTCCCTTGCGGAAATACTTGTGGAACTTCCGCCTGCAGTAGCAGACCTCCACCCGTGGCCCATAGTCTGTCTCATGGCCCATCGGCAGCAGGAAGTGGAACTGCAAGGACTCATCGTCCATCTTCGAGTACCACTCTGCATAGTTCTTGGCAATCTGCCCAAATCCACTGGTCGGATTGCCTATGTCGCAAAGGTCAAGCAAGACTTTTTTCTTTTCCATGGGGCAAAGGTAGTGAAAAAACGTGAAAAGTGAAGAATAATAAGTGAAAAATCTTGAAAAAGAAGTGATAGGAGTGTTCGCTCCGCTCAGAAGTTAAAGGCCGATACTTTGACATCAGCATCACATTCGGCTCTAACTTCTTTAACTCCTCTAACTCCTTTAACTCCTAAAAAAAACAGATTTTTCACATTTCACTTTCCACTTTTCACTTTATTTACTATCTTTGCCACCCAACAATCCAACGACTTATGAACATACTCGTCATCCGATTCCGCCAGATGGGCGATGCCATCCTCGCCACCGCCCTGCTCAACACGCTGCGCCACAACTTTCCCGAGGCGCAGATACACTTCGTGCTGAACGAAAAGATAGCCCCGCTCTTTCAGGGGCATCCCTCCATCGACCGCATCATCACCTTCGACGATGAGGAACGCCACCATTTTGTCCACTACCTGAAACGAGTGTGGGAGATTGTGCACCACACCCACTACGACATCATCATCGACATGCGCAGCACGGCCAACACCATGCTCTTTGCCCGCTTCTCGCCCCACACACCCTACCGCATCGGCGTGAAGAAGAGTTACACCCGACTGGCTTTTAACCACATGATTCCACCCTGTGGCAGCAAGTCGATGGTGGAGCATGACGTGAACTTTGCCTCACCGCTCAATGCCATCAAGCCCATCGAACCTGTCAGAGAGTTCACCCTCCACATCACGGAGGCCGAGAAGAAAGACTTCGGTCTCTACCTGCAGCAACAGGGCCTCGACCTCACGAAACCAATCATGCTGGCCAACGTGACGGCCAAACTGGCCTCGAAGGTGTGGGACGAAGACCGCATGGTGTGGGTGCTCAGTCAGTTCATCCAGGAATACCCGGAGTGGCAAGTTGTCTTCAACTATGCCCCAGGACAAGAAGAGGAGAATGCGCGCCGGGTTTACAAGAAACTGAACCGCCCCCGCCAAGTCTTCATCGACGTGCAGGCCCGTTCCTCGCGCCAACTGGTGGCCATGGGCTACTTCATGACCCTCTTCTTCGGCAACGAAGGCGGAGCGCGCCACATCATGCACGCCGCCGGATGCCCTTCTTTCGTCATCTGCGCCCCGGGCAACAGCAAGACCGTGTGGATTCCACAGAACAAGGTGCTGGCCGAAGGCATCGCCCCCACCGACTTCGCCACCTCGAAGGAACTGACCAAGATGAGCCGCGAAGCACAATACGCCCTCATCACCCAAGAACGAGTGTGGGAACGGCTAAAAGACTTCACTTCACGTCTGCAATAGGCTTTTCCACCCTCTTTTTAGGGATTTTCCTATCATCCTTGCATTCTTTTTCCCCTAACTTTGCCGCACTTTTCAGTCTCCTATGGCCGAAAGGTGCGTTTTTTTACATCATAACAAACATTTTTTCATGAACACACCCATTTAAGTTTCCCAACCAGCCCATTCGATGAGCCTTGAGTGACAGCCCTTGGTGTGTTCTTTGACATTTTGCCACATTTTCCTTTTTTCATCATTAACCCAACGTGAGTTCGGTATAAGAATTACGCCTTCGGCGG
>DGSP01000074.1:0-23780 GCA_002393555.1 Prevotellaceae bacterium UBA4359 | reverse complement strand
AAATAGAAAACGTGAAATGCTTTTTGCTTGTGTTTTTTTATTTTTTCTTGTTTTTCTAAAGCCCGCGAAGCGGTAAAAAAGATTTCCGAACCGTAAGTTCTCTTCACCGAACTCACGTTAAAAACCACGAACCTTGAATAAAAAATGTTTGCTTATGATTTACAAAATCAAACTCGAAAATCTCAAAACAGGCGAGGTGGCCTACATCACGGCCCGCGCCAACGAGAAGGCAGAAGTGCTCTGCCCCAAAATCAAGATTGCCCTCTCCCTCCCCTACCTGGACCATGGCTACCACCGTTTCATCAGCCACGGAGTCACCTACGTCATCAACGAACACGTGGAATGGGAGCCAGAGTTGCGGTGGGAGTACGACCTGAAGTCGGGGCCTTACCGAAGTAGCGAACGAATCAGCGTCAGAAACATCTTCACCACGCTCGGTTCCTCCATTCTCTACACCCAGGACGGCTTCTTTGCCCATGAACAGAAAGTCCGCTGCACGTTTGTACAGCGGACTTCTCATTAGCCTTTCCCGCACCGATGTCCCGTCATCGGTGCAGTTCCTCCCGAGGGAGGTCATTCAGTTCTATCACTTCCAAGTCCTTGATTTCCTTTCCATCAATGACGAAGCGCACCAGTGTACGCACCTCATGAAACCCGTAGCGACCTGCTGCACCAGGGTTGATGTGCAGGCACTGGATGGTGGGGTCGTGCATCACCCTGAGCAGATGGGAGTGGCCCGAGATGAACAGTTGTGGAGGTTTGGCATAAATCTGGCGGCGGATGCTGGCATCATACTTGCCGGGATAGCCGCCAATATGCTTCATCAGCACCTCCACTTCCTCACACTTCCAGCGATAGACCTCCGGGAAGCGTATGCGCACGTCGCCGCTGTCAATGTTGCCATAGACCGCACGGAGCGGTGCAATCTCGGCCAGGCGGTCGGCCACCTCCATCGAGCCGATGTCGCCTGCATGCCAGATTTCGTCACACTCCTTGAAGTGTTTCCTGTAGCGCTCGTCCCAGCATCCGTGGGTGTCTGAAAGAAGTCCTATGTGGGTCATATACTGTGGATTATGGATTATTGAAAAGGAGAAATCTCAGGGAGACCTAAGAGAACCTAGGAGAACCTAGGAGTGCCTAGGAATGCCTAGGAAGACCTAGGAAGACCTAGGAAGACCTAGGAAAGCCTACAACTCAAACACCAGTGGCACCACCACCTTCAACACCACGTTGCGTCCCATGTTATACACTCCCATGCGGCCAGTGGCTGCGTTGATGTCGGTGTATTTCAGTCGGCTCAAGTGGCTCTGGTAGGCACGGTTGAAGAGGTTCTCGGCAGTCACGTAGAGTTCGGCCACCTTCTTTCCCCCGATGAGGAGGTCGGTGCCAGCCGAGAGGTTCACCAGCGTGTAACTCGGTGTGGCGGTCTCGGTGTCGTCCTGGCAGTAGTAGTGGTTCTGGCGCAGAAAGCACTCCAGCCCTGCTGCCACGTAGGCGTTGTTCAGCACCCGTCCGTGGTGAGTCAGTTCATATTTCAGTTCCGAAGTCCAGCGCGGTGCGGGGGTGAAGGGCAGATAGCGCGTATCCTTGGGCTGATTCAGTTGCCGCGCATCCACCAGCGAGAAGGTGTTGCCGAAGTGGAGGCTGTGGATGGGGTGGACATCCACGCCCACCTCGAAGCCCAAGAGCCGGGCATCGCCCTGAGTGTATTCATAGGTGCGGTAGCCCTCTTCCATCACCTCGTCGATGCGCTTCGAGAAGATGTAGTTGTCGATGCGGTTGGCAAACAGAGCCACCTGTGCCGACACATAGCGCGAGGTGAAATCGACTCCGAGGTCAGCCTGCCAACTATACTCCGCTTTCAGATGGGGGTTGCCCAGTTCGTAGCGCACGGTGCCTTCGTGCACACCGTCGCTGCCCAGTTCGCTCATGTTGGGCGCACGGAATCCGCGAGCCAGGTTCAGACGCACGTTCAGGTGGTCGGTGGCGTTCCACACGGCACCCACACTGCCCGTCACTCCGCCGAAGTCGCGCGAGTGGAAGTCCATGTGGCGGTGGTCGTAGCGCACACCGCCGTTCAGCGTCCAGCGGTCGAGGGTCTTGCTCACCGTACCGTAGCCGCCGATGTCGAAAAGCCTGTACTCTGGAATGAGCGACTCCTCACCCAGATTGCGCGACCGCTGCCACATGCCGTTCACGCCTGCCGCCACCTTCCAGCCGTCAAACTCGTGGGTGAGGTAGCGCACATCGTAGGTCACGGTGTGGAGTTTGAAGAACAACTCATACTCGTCGGCACTCTCCTCAAACTCCTGACGGCGGTTCTGCTGATAGCCCACCGTGGCCTTCAGCCAGCCTCTCTTCAGGTTGAGCGAATTGTCCCACACGGCCTTATAGTGCTTCACCTGCTGAAAGGGCAAGGTCTTGTGATAACTCTTCACTCCAAACTCCTCACTCCTAACTAACTCACCCGTCTCCTCGTCGCGTTCACCCTCCACAATGCTGGGGGTGAGGTGATAGGCCGTCCACGTCAGATAGGAGTGGCCCCACTGCTTCTCCAGTCCCAGCATCATGCGCCCGGCACGTTCTCTGAACTGAGAACCAGGTACGTAGCCATCATACTTGTTCTTATAGGCATGCGCCATCTTGTCGGAGAAACGTGCGTCCCACACGAAGCCTCCATGATTGCCGGCCCCATTGACCGAGTAGGCAAAGAGTCCGTTGTTCGTCTGATATTCCGTACTCAGGTTGGCCCGTATCTCGCCGTCGAGCGGAGAGGGCGCACGATGCAGAATCAGCACACCAGCCATGGCATCGGAGCCATACATGAGCGAGGCAGGGCCTTTCAGAATCTCCACCGACCCCACTCCGTTGCCATCTACCTCGATGCCATGCTCGTCGCCCCATTGCTGGCCCTCCTGCCTCACTCCCTCGTTCATCACCACAATGCGGTTGTAGCCCAGACCACGGATGATAGGCTTCGAAATGCCTCCGCCCGTGGTCACCTGCGCCATGCCCGGCTCTTTGGCCACCGCGTCGATGATGTTGGTCGAGGTCGTCTGTCGGAGTTCCTTGCCCGTCACCACCGAGATGGGTGCCGTGGAGTGTTTCAGTTTCGTGTCACCCGTCACACCCGTCACCATCACTTCGTTCAGTTGCAGATGGCGGTAGAACACATCGGTTGAATCTTTTGCATGCTGCACACCACACGTGTCCAGCCTCACCTGTGCTGTCGTGGCCGTAGCATAGCACAACAGCGACAGGAACATATATCTTGTCTTCATTGTTTTTTCTGTTTATATAAAATATGTATGTTTGTGTGTTAGTATCTCCTATTGGCAGACAACTCTTGCCGGAGGAGCGCGCAAACAGACAAAGCCCCTTGTTCTCGAAACAACCCTTTGCGTTTCAGAACCATAAGGAACAACATAAAACAGAACATGGGAAACAAAAACCACAGCCGCCGCCACAAGGAAAGGCATTGTGAGGAACTGGCAGAGCACACAGTCGAACGAACAGAAGGTCTGACTGCTGATGTGGCCCGCATGAGGCAGATGGTGCACACACTCCTCACAGTGGTCGCCGCCAGTGTGGCTGGCCGGATGCACGTGCAGAGACGAAAAAATCAGCATTGGCAGCAGCACCGCCAACAGCACCCAAGAGGAATAATATCGTCTGGCCGTCTCTTTCACGGCTGCAAAGGTAGAGAAAAAACACCTATCTGCCAAAAGAGAAGTCTAAAAACATCACAGACAAGACAAAATTTCATCCTCTGTCAGTCCGAAAGTTTAACGGAGTTTAATTGGACGGGGTGAAAGTTTAACGGAGTATAAAACCTTTGACAAAGTGGCAGTTAGGCACGATTGTTGCTCTTTAGTTAAGCAGAACGTCGAACGAGACGGGCGGGAAAAACAAAGCCCCGCACACCTCAACCGAACGACTAAAACAAAACAAAATAATCATAAACAACTTAAAAAAACTAAGGAGGACAAAACTATGATGCCTACAGTTTATTCAACCAGAAATCAAGGATGGATTCCTTCATTGTTCAACGACTTTTTCGATGACAACTGGATGCCAACCATTAAATATCAGGGCACGACACCAGCCATCAACGTATCGGAAGACGAAAAAGAGTACAAAGTGGAAGTGGCTGCTCCTGGCATGACCAAGAACGACTTCAGCATCCAACTCACCAGCGACGGCGACATCGTCATCAGCATGGAGAAGAAGACCGAAAACAAAGAAGGCGACAAGAAGGACGACAAGAAAGACGACAAGAAGACCTATCTGCGTCGCGAGTTCAGTTACAGCAAGTTCGAGCAGAGGTTCTCACTGCCCGAGAATGTGGAGAAGTCGAAAATCACAGCCGGCATGGCCGACGGTGTCTTGACCATCAACATCCCGAAGAAGACCGAGGAAGAGAAGGCCAAAGAGACTCTGCACATCGAAATCAAGTAAGACCACACTTGACACCAAGACTGAAGAGGCGGTGCTCCGACCGGGGCATCGCCTCTTCTTGTTTTATCTCTCCTCCACAGCCTCTCAACCGACGTCCCCGATGTCGATGAACCGATGTCCCCGACGTCGGTCGGTCGATGTCCCCGACGTCGGTTTTGGGGCTGTGGAAGCATCGGTTGAGAGGATGTGGAAATATCGGTGCAGAGGTTACGGAAGAGGGACAGAAGCGGTTTCGGAAAAGTGCAAAAGGTGGATACGTCGGAAAGAGAGTGGGAAAGGTAAAGTGACATGAAAACATAAGACAATTAGTAAGGAATAGAGACATATATGTATTCATATTCCGAAAATCAAAAAAACAGTAAAGAAATACAACCCAAAAGTTGTTTCATTCAAATAATTTGTTTTACTTTGCACCAAAAAGGAAGTGAATCATGACTTATGATAGCATAACTGATGATGGTAGGCTTTGGGCTGTCAGGTATGACGACAGCCCAGACAATGCGCTCTACATGCTTTTTGAGCAATGGAACGACGTGAGGTGGCTTTACCAGTTCTTTAAGGAGAACATGGCAGACTTGATATCGTATTTCAAGATAACTGATGTCAACGAAGCCATTTACGATACGATAGAGGATAGTGAGCGATTACAATGTTTGATTATGGACATCTCGCCAGAAGCGGATTTGGACAAACTTTTCAGACCGTTGGAGAATAGTCGTTTCACCGATGTACTGCTTGGCAAAGAAAAGGCTCGGCTGAAGGATGTTTATAGGCATGCTTCATGGCTTAGAATCTATGCCATTAAGTTGGAACCTGGAATCTATGTCATAACGGGTGGTGCCATTAAACTCACTCGTACCATGCAAGAGCGTGAACATACGCTCCAAGAGTTGGCAAAGATGGAAAAGGTACGTTCTCATCTGTTGGCAAACAATATAGTTGACAAAGATTCTTTTGTGGATTTTCTGAGCGAATTAGTTTAAAATAAAAAGGAGGTATATATGAAAGAGGTAATTGCACGACTGAAGGAACATCAGTCAACGACACCTTCAAAATGGAGGGAGAGGGCAGAGTGGAGGCAGCAGAACAAATCGTGGCTGCGTCACTCCCAGCGCATTGCTGTGAAAATGCTGGAGAAGATGGAAGAACTGGACTTAACCCAGAAACAGTTGGCTGAACTGATGGGATGTAGCCAGCAATATGTTTCGAAAGTTCTGAAAGGTCAGGAGAATCTTTCTCTCGAAACCATGTCTAAAATCGAGGATTGTCTGAACATTTCTATACTCCAAGAGGAACTTATAAAAGTGGATTGGAAATAGAGCTATTCTTGTCATTTCACACATATATCATTCGTTCTTGTAAAACGCCATTGACGCATATCTTTTTCTTTCGGTTTTTTCATTTCCATGATTTCCACATCTCTTTTTCCCTTGTATTCGTAATCATATTTATATACGTTTTCTCTTGAAGATGTTTTAAGAGCATTGTGAGGGACATCTGTTGCTTTATCAATCCACACAATGTTATTTTTGTTTCCTTCTATTAAAGAAAAGCCATTGATGAAATCATAAAGATAAGTCGAACGGTTATCATATGGGGCTTCCCCTTCCTTGTATTTCTTCTTTGTTTTAATAAATGATTTAGTACTCATGTCATATATTGCATAAGCCCTAATCAATGCAGATGCCCTATATTTACGTTTCTCATTTTCAAAGGTTATGTCCAGTCCTGAAACATGGGCGTGTAGGGTCATTAATGGGAAATAAGGGAGTTTTCTACATGGAAACATTCCCTTTCTGTAATCCCTATGATAAACTATAGGGTCAGGATCAATGGTGTTCCTGATTGGACTATCTTCTTCTGGATGAATGTAAAACTCGACAGTCTTGATATAGATACGATAGTCGTTTCTCACTTGGATGTAGCCATCATATAAAATGGTCATGGCTATATCTTCAAATTTATTCATAAGATTCGTATCATTGAATTCATCTACATCCATATTATGGAAGTTCTTTAATTTGTCATAAAGTTTCATTTTTCTTTGATTTTGGGGTTATATATTCAGATTATTGGCACAAATATACAAACAATCCATTAAAATGTGAAAGTATTTATTGTTTTTAGGTTTTTATCGGATAAATCTCATCTCACTAATTTGAATTTTGATTACTCAAAGTTTTGCAAGGCATTCAAATATGCACTCTTAAATTGTTTCTGGTAATTCTTTACTTTCCTCTTCTTTAGGCAAATCCACGAGAATATTCCATGTGGAGCAGTTCAGCGCACCACCATCATCGACGAGGCTTTCACACCCCCATATACGGTGGCATTCACATTCAGGAAAAGCATCGGCTATTTGTTGAAAGGCTTTTGTGCCCAACTTATCTTCCGCCATAGGAATAAAGATATGTTGGCCTACATGCAGAAAATTGAGATAGGCCCAACTCCTATCGGTATAGGTGCCATAGTGGAGTTCTGTGATGTCGAAATAAGGCTGCAAAGCAGACAACAATCTCTTGCGCAACGCTTTATCAACGTCACAATAGTTGTTGAGCAACACATGACCATTACCCATATATCTTACCATTCCATCAGAATGACCGTACTCCTCATACGAGTCTTGAGGAATCAGCACAATTTCTGCTTCCAATAGCGAACTGATGGTGTCGATCAGTGTGTTTCTGTCGTAATGCGGGTTTTCCTTGATGATTTTGTCTGTCATGATGACCTTATCGCCACAACTGATGATGTTGCCACCATCAAGTATAATGTCAGAGTGCATCACCTGTATGCCAAGTTCAGAAAGAATGGCAGAAGTGTCAGGTTTATACTCGGGATAGTCTTTCAGATAGTCGGGATCATAGCGAAAGAGCACAAATTTGTCTTTGCTGACTTGCACAGGCATATAATCCCGTGCCCAGATATGAAGGGGCGAAGCGCTTTGTGGCAAGAATCCCCATGCCATTCTATTGTGATGAAGATGTCCCACAACTCTGCTCGTCATATCTACATATTTTACATGTTTCAATCCTTCTGCAAAATATACAATATTAGTATCATAATTTGTAATCATAATAATTAATTTTTTAATATTCAATTGCTTACGTTTTACCGCAAAGGTATATACTTTTTCTTCTGCTGACAAAACTTTTCGGTTAAATCTTGTTAAGGTTTCCGAAAGAGTTATTTAAAACTAAATATATAATAATCAACTATTTATACAACAATCATCAATTACATAATAGTAAACCATATACTATTGTCGTATGAACCATAAAGAATACTTGTGTAAATGTTTCTTTTGAAAGAAAGAGAAATATACATGAGTTTCTTTTCTTTATCGTGACAAAAGTGCAAGATATATCGTTAATCATTGGTTCCAATCATTTTATTTTTGTGAAGTAAGAGATTATCAATCAAGAATTTTCCGTAATGTGGGCTATGCCGAAGTTACTGGCACTCGGAAAAGTACAAATAAATTTGGCTTTTCACTCGTTTTTCCGTAACTTTGCACCCACAAATATTAAAGGAATAGTGCTTAACGTTATGGAATTCAAGAGAAACATTGTCATCACGGGTGGTGCTGGCTTCATTGGCAGCCACGTGGTTCGCCTTTTCGTGAACAAGTATCCCGAGTACAAAATCATCAACCTCGACAAGTTGACTTATGCAGGTAACCTCGCCAACCTGAAGGATGTGGAGGACAAGCCCAACTACAAGTTCGTCAAGATGGACATCTGCGACTTCGATGCGTTCTACCAGTTGATGCAGGACGAGAAGATTGACGGCATCATCCATCTGGCGGCTGAAAGTCATGTGGATAGGAGCATCAAGGACCCCTTCACCTTTGCCCGCACCAACGTGATGGGTACGCTGAGCCTGTTGCAGGCTGCCAAACTCTACTGGGAGAGCCTGCCCGAGGGATATGAGGGCAAGCGTTTCTATCACATCTCGACGGATGAGGTGTATGGCGCCTTGAAACTGACAAACCCCGAGGGCGTGGAAAGTCCGTTCACCACGACAGCATCGAGTGCAGAGCATCATGCTGCCTATGGCAAGGATTTCTTCTTGGAGACCACGAAGTATAACCCCCACTCGCCCTACTCGGCCTCGAAGGCCAGCAGCGACCACTTCGTGAGGGCTTATCACGACACTTACGGCATGCCCACCATCGTGACCAACTGCTCGAACAACTATGGTCCCTACCAGTTTCCGGAGAAGTTGATTCCGTTGTTCATCAATAACATCCGCCACCGCAAACCCCTACCCGTCTATGGCAAGGGAGAGAACGTGCGCGACTGGCTCTATGTGGTGGACCATGCCCGTGCCATCGACACCATTTTCCACCACGGCAAGGTGGCCGAAACCTACAACATCGGCGGCTTCAACGAGTGGAAGAACATTGACATCATCAAGGTGGTCATCAAGACGGTGGACCGTCTGCTGGGCCGCCCCGAAGGTGCCGACCTCGACCTCATCACCTACGTGACCGACCGTCTGGGCCACGATGCTCGCTATGCCATCGACTCGCGCAAGTTGCAACGCGAACTCGGTTGGGAACCCAGCCTCCAGTTTGAGGAAGGCATCGAAAAGACCGTGAAGTGGTATCTGGAGAATGAGGCTTGGATGGACAACATCACCAGCGGCGACTATGAGAAATACTACGAGGAGATGTATAAGAACAGGTAGCATAGGAAAACCTAGGAGAGCCTAGGAAGTCCTAGGAAGTCCTCGGAGAGCCTAGGAGAGCCTAGGAAATCCTAGGAAATGCTATAATCTATAAAGTCCAGAAAACCTTAGACAACAATGACCACCGAGCAACGAGTCCAAAAAGGCATATCCTACTTCAAGCAGGGCTACAACTGTGCCCAGTCCGTCGTGCTGGCCTTTGCCGACCGCTACGGACTGGACGAGCCTTTCGCTGCCCACATCTCCGGCTCCTTCGGCGGAGGCATCGGCCGAATGCGAGAGACCTGCGGCACGGCCTGCGGCATGTTCATGTTGGCTGGACTGGAGGTGAAGGGCGACTACCCCGACCAGGAACTCAAAAAGAAGAACTACGAGGTGGTGCAACGGCTGGCAGCCGACTTCAAGGCCGAGACGGGCAGCCTCATCTGTAAGGAACTGCTGGGACTGAACAAGCGGCGCGCCGACGGCACCATGCCCGAAATCAAGATTGTGGCCACACCCGAACCTCGCACCGACGAATACTACAAGAAACGTCCCTGCATCCGTATGGTCGAAACTGCCATCCGCATCTACTGCCACTATCTGGACGAAGTGGGAGAAATCGCCCCGAATTGACCTTTGGACTTTACGTTTTAGGGGGGAAAGCAGGCCACACCGCCTGTTTTTCCCCTTTTTAGCATCTGTCAACGCATTTCTTTCCACTTTTTTTTGTAGTTTTGTGCGTTTATTGTATAGAATGTGACGCGCATGAGAAACGGAGAAACTTTCATCATACCACTACTTATCTTCATGTTGACATCGTGTGTGAAAGACAGCGTGGAGGTGGACTCCCACACCAATCCGCCCGCTGCCGTCTCTTTCGATGCCCAACTGGCGCAAAAACAAAACACACGTGCTGGCTATGTAGGCGAAATGACCACCAGCAAACTGAAAGACACCGATGCCACCACTGGCGGATTTGGCGTGATGGCTTGCCACACAGGCACTGACAAGTGGGCCTCATGGAAGAGTGGCACAGGCACCCTGATGAACTTCATGTATAACCAACAAGTGGCCTGGGACGATGCCAACAGCCGCTGGAATTACTCGCCCGTAAAATACTGGCCCAACGGAACGGATGCGGCCAATGCGAACGGCTCGCCCTCCAACACGGCCACCGAGGCGGCACCGCAATACCTGAGTTTCTTTGCCTACGCACCCTACGTGGAGGTGATACCTTCGACGGGCACACTCACCGATGTCACCAAGGGCATCGTCGGCATGACCGCCAACACCGCCGAGGCCGAAGCATCCTACCTCACCTACAAGACCGACGGCACCACCGAAGCCACCACCGAACATCCGTTCCCTGCCTACGACCCTCTCTACAACGTCGATTTGCTCTGGGGCGTGAGAGGTGCTTTCCAATACAAAGAAGCCGACGGCACCGACAACCCCGACCCTGCCCTCACGGCACTGGGTGCTGCCCACAACATCGACCTGACCAAGCAGACGGTGGATGAGCAGGTGAGTTTCCTCTTCAAGCATGCACTGGCCAAGTTCTCCATCACCGTGCAGGGACTCTTCGACCACACCGACAACGATGATACCTCGGTGCTCTATCCCGACGACGTGGACAAGGACACGAAAATCCTCATCGAGAGTGTGAGCATCAGCCCCTTCTTCACCGAAGGGAAGATGTACTTCGCTCCTGCCACCGACAACGCATCGGCTCCCCATTGGGAACCGACGGCAAGCACCGAACAGACCCTCACCATCGACGGCATCAACATCAACGCCACACTGGGCGACACCTACAAGGTGGCAGGTGAGGACAGCACCTACCACCACGACTTTCTGGTCGATACCAATGGCGACACGGAGGCCGCCAAGGAGAAGTTCGATGCACTGCCCATTGGCGTGACCCACACAGAAGTGCCACTCCTGAACGACGGCACCTTCCAGTTCATGGTCATCCCCACCAACGACTACATCAGCGCTTCCACCCCCACGACGGTGAGGATGGTTTACTATGTCATCACCTACGACACCAACCTGACACTCAACACACCCAAGTTCTACTCCATCGTGAAGAACGACATCACCGCCACCTTCGACAACTTTGCCTTCGAGGGCGGAAAGTCGTACCAGTTGCGTCTGCAACCGGGCCTGACCACCGTGAAGTTTGAGGTGAGTGTGGATGACTGGGAAACACCCATCACTCTCACACCGATGGTGGTGGAATGGAACAGCAAGACGGTGGGAGAATATAACCTCGACGACAGCAACACCGAATAACCACCACGACTCCTTAAAGAAATATCATGCACCCAAACAGACCCATGAAACCCATCAACTACATATTGACACCCCTGCTGCTGACAGCCCTGTTGACCGTCGGCTGCTCGGACGACGAACAGACGGCTGACAACACGACTGCCGCACTCCAACTGAACCTGAGCGAGGAACCCTGGCAGGGAGAGACACTGCAACTGACACGGGCCACGGTCACCGAGGAAGCACTGAAGACTTCGACCGCAGGTTTTGGCCTCTACTGCAGCGGGTTCAAGATGGCTGACAAACAGGTAACTTGGGATGCCACCCACCAACGATGGAACTACGGCAACCTCCTGCTGTGGAAACACAACAGGGAAACCACCGTTAATATGTATGCCTACGCTCCCTATGATGGCGATGGAACATACGCCGATGGCTCCTCATTCACCGTCTCTGATGGAACACTCATGTTCACCACCACCATCGGCAACACAACCGACCTGCTCTGTGCGGGCAAGACGAATGCCAAACAGACCGATGACCAAGGTACCGTGACCCTCAAGTTCCAGCATGTGCTGGCAAAACTCTCCTTCGGCACCATCACTAACCACTACGGAAGACCCATCACGCTCAAAAGCATCTCTGTGACAGGCACACTCTACACCCGTCGACAACTGACGATGGCAACGGGAGTGTGGAGCGATGAGGGGGCTATAACCAAATTATCGGACAAGCCATACAGCTCGCTCAATCAGAACGTGGCGGCTGGAGAGACCACAGACTTCACCACCTCGGACACACCCCTGCTGCTGATTCCTGGCCCATCGGTCAGCATCACCTTCACCATCAGCACCACCGACTTTGGCACCGAGTCCTTCACCTTCAGCAACATACCGCTCGAAAAAGGGGTGAACAAGACCCTCAACCTCACCATCAACAACAACTTCGAGGTGGTCATCACCGACTAAACTCACTGCAACATGAAGAAACTCTATTCCTGCATATCATCCCTCCTCTGCCTTGCGGCTGCCCTGCTGACAAGCAACTGCACAGCCGACAACGAAGGCACAACGGAGTCGCCCCAAGGCACCGCCATCACACTGAGTGCCACCGTGGAAGGACAGAACACCCGCGCTGGCAGCACGGGAGTCATCGACTACAGCACACTGGCCACAGCCGACTATGGCTTCGGCGTGTTCTCTTCCTCCGCTTCAGACGGTTTTACCAGTTGGCTCAACAACACCAAGGTCTCCTACAACGGCAGTGAAAGTTCCCCCGTGGCCAACCCCGAAGACCTCTACCTCTATCCGAGAAACTGGACCTATGAAGACACTAAATACTGGAAAGAAGACACCAAGATTTCGTTCTATGCATACGCTCCATATGTGGCAGCAGGCAGCGGGACAGGCATCACCGATGTGAGCAGAAACACGGCTGGCGACCCCACCGTGACCTACACCATCGCCACCACACCCGATGCAGGCGTTGACCTCCTCTGGGGCATCAATGGCGACACAGGACTGCCGTGGACTGATGCCACACTGAAACAGACGGGTGGCCCCATCCTCTTCACCTTCCGCCATGCCTTGGCTGCCATCGGTTTCCATGTGCAAGCCATCATCGACCAAGACAACAACACCGCCGACCTGACCGACGAGTCAGAGGTGGCCAACCTGCTGGGAGACGGCGGACGCTACATAATAACGGTGAAGAAACTGACCATCAGCGGAAATTTCTACCCAACAGGAGTGCTCAACCTAAAGAACACCACACCCAACGAACCTTTATGGGAAGACCTTGGCTCGGCCACGAATACCACCCTCAAGGTGAATAATGACCTTATCAATGCAGCGTTCAGACATCCTGAAGGAAGTACAACCGAGACTATCATGACGACGAATAGCCTAACTGGTATCACCCAATCAGCCCAACAACTCCTCATCGCCAACCACACCACGACTGGCAAGGAGCAGTGCTTCTTCGTCATCCCGAATACTGAGCAAAACTACACCTACACCGTCACCCTCAACTGGTGCATCAGCGGCAAAGCAGCCAACGGCACCTATGTGGCCGAAGACCGCACCTCCACCATCAACGTCTCCGGCCTCGCCCTCCAGGCTGGCTTCAAATACTACCTCAACTTCGTTGTCGGACTCCGCACCCTCCGACTCGACGTGACAGCCACCGACTGGACCAACACTCCCGTCCCTGCCAACGTCACCATCGAACACGGCACCAGTGCCAACTCCTCGCTGGCTCCACTAAGACAATAAAATAAGATGACCAACATGAAGAAGACCAACAACATAACAACCACAACCCTGCTCCGCATGGTGCTCCTCCTCCTGCTGATGGTGGGAGCGAATGGGGCGTGGGGAGAAATAGCGTTTCAGGCTGTCAACCGAATGATCAACAACGGCGACGGAACCTTCACCACGGCTCCTAATGCAGGCAATCAGTATGCCTTGGCCATCGCAGACTTGAGCGAGATTGCTGGAATCACAACAATGGAAACAGTGAAGGTGGAGTTCGACTGCAACATTCCTACAGGCAGCCGCTGGTGGATAGGCATTGGAGATAAGAATAAACGAGGAACTAACGCAAATGGGTCTTCTTCAAGTTCTTATACCCAAACTGGCATCATGCATCTGTTCGGGTCTGGCTCAAGTGGTAGTAGAAATGACTATTACCGTTCATTTGCAGGCGGATGTGGACATGATTATGGCACAAATGGAAGTTCTTCATACTATGAGGCTTTTGGCAAAACCATCCATGCAACCTTTATTTTCAACAGAACTTCAAGCACATATAGTTACTCATTGACAGATGGAACAACCACATATTTCACCGCTTCAAACCGTTCTACCTCAGTAGCCAACCTCACCATCATCGAAGCCTACTCATGGCAGAACTCTTCCACTATCACCCTCAGCAATGTAAAAGTGAACGACGACTTCTACTTCCCCAAAGGGGAGGATGTGATGTATATGGAGGACATGGTGTATCAGTCACCACTGGTGAACGCAACTGGACTTGACGTAACCTACAGCATCACGGGCAATAACGGTTATGTCCGTACTGAGACCAACATTTCACCTTACTTTCCGTTCTACCCCATCAAGACATCGGGAGACAATGCCATCACCATTACTGCATCAGCCACAGGTCACTCTTCATCCTACAATCTGAAGGTCGGCACTCGTAATAACATCAGTGCCAGTTCGTTAGTCATCGGGGAGACCTTCGATGTAGGATATGCCGTAGGTACGATAATCGACGAGAATGTGACCATAGGGACGGGCTTGACACTACACTTCGGAAGTGACACAGAGCCACAAGTGATACGCAACGACGGAAACAATGCCGTGGTTTGTATCGATGCAAATGGCTATACACACACATATTGGGATGAAAACTGGAACAAAGAGATAGAACCCACGATGGGCACTTATTTCAAACTCGATGTCATCGAACCTAAGACTCTGGTAGTCGATGGCTACTTTACTGCCCCAACTGACGAGCCAGTGTTGCTACGCAGGTGGAACGGAAGCAGTATGGAGACCGCCGTAATGAGCATTGCTAATCCAAGCAATGGCTCCTTGGCACGTGGCAAAGTGGACTTAACAGAAACAGGAACTTACTATTTATATTCACAGACAGGAACTTTTAGCCTCAAGTCGCTCACCTACACAAACTTGCAGGTCGCTTTCAACTATCCTACTTCTATTGACGGTATTGCCTTCTATAAGGAAACACTTGCCACTCCTTCCATCCAAGTCACGGACTTGTCAACCGACACCAACCTCACCAGCCACTACACCGCAGGGACTTTCACCTCTTCTGCAACAGGCATTGCCACCATCGATGGCAGTACAGGAACTGTCACTACGCTTACCCAAAAAGGAACAACCACCATCACTGCCAACCTCACATCAGACACTCCGGAGACGTACCCCCATCTGACAGGAATCACCACCAATCTCTATGTTATCGATGGCTCATGGGACTTGACTGGCTTCACTTCGGGAGAGGCGAATACCCTCAGTGCCGAGTGGACTCTAAATACCTATAGAAAAGAAAGAAGCACCGCTACTTTTCAACCCATCTTAACGACTAATGGAAGTTACTTCAGCCGCACAGCAGGCTTGCAAACCAGCGGTTCTGTAAGATATTACTACCAATCACCCAGTCACATCGTGCTGCCCAAAGCCACCAGTGCCAAACTCCGCTTCCCGGTCAGGGCTGGCATGACTGTCACCATCAACGCCAAAGCATTGGCCGAAGAAGAGTTTGGCATCACCAATGTGACAGACCACGATGGTGAATATACCGACGGTTTTTATGCGACGCCAGAACGTAAGGACTTCAAGTTTCTGGCCATTGAGGACGGCTACGTCACCATTTCTGCTTCGGGTCAGGATCTCTACATCTACAACATCAACGTGAGTGCCGACATGGCCTTTGCCGATGGCAATGAGGTGTTCTTGACCTCGGACAAAACCAACTATAAGAACAACATCAAGAACCAAGGAACAACCAACATTACTTATACCCTGACAGATGATGGTAACATCACTACAGGTTTCAACACTTCTACAGGTACCATCAGTGGTTTTAGTGGCTATGGTACGGTGACCGTCTCTGCCACAGGCCGTGGAACTGGTTTGCTGGCCAACACAACTCAATACTATACCATCCATGTAGTGGACATGGATATCATTGAATCTTCTATCAATCAAGAGATTGGAACGGGAGGAACTGTTACTATCTCTAACTTGAAGACCAATGTAAAAGTCGTAACGGGAAGAAACCCTGAAACAACCAGTTCCGACTTCCAAACCAAAGTTTCCTTCACGGTTGAAGACATATCCAAGCCCACCACACGAGCCCTTATCAGATATAATGCCGATGGCACCTACGACCTGACCGTCATCGGCACAGGCGACATCACCATCAAGGCCACACTCGGACTGATAGAACAGACTTATACTTACGTCATCACAGGCCCTGAGTTTAAGAACTATATGGCTGTCACCACCAATGATGTTGACACCTACACCATGAAACTCGACGACACCAGCGGTGCAACAGACATCACTTATAGTATTAATGAAGTCAAGGGAGAACTGAACAACCTCTCTTTAAGCATCGATCCCTCTACAGGTGAGATTTCTGGCATTCAAGAAGCCAAGACCAACGAGAACTCTGGCGGTGCCATTCAAGTCATAGCCAACTGCACCTATAACGGAACCTCCCACACTGTCTATGGCATGCTGACGATTGCTTATACTGCTCATGAGTGGAAATTAGACAACACCCCCACATTGACCAACTACCCCACTGACTGGACTAAAGTGGAGAATGGCAGCAGTTGGGTGAACTACTACAACTCCGTAACCAAGGGTGACAATGCCCTGATGATGGCTGAGAGTGCAGGCTTGCAGACCATCAGCAACGTGGGACGCTTGGGCACGGCTACCAATGAGGCTGGCACCAGCGAGAAAGGTTTGATGGTGTCGCAGGGAACCACCCTCATCATTCCACAAGTGAAACCCGGACGATGGATTGACATCAACTGGATTCGCCACAATCCCGGACAGGGCGAGCGATTCCGCTGCACCAACCTGCTTGACATCGATGGCAAAGAAATCACTGAAATTCTGCGCATCGGCTCCACAGCAGGGTCGGGCAGTGGGTATCAAGGCACTTACTCCTTCCAAGTGAAGGGCAACCCCAATGGAGAACCTGTAGATGTGACCATCACGGCTATCGATAATGCTTGGACAGAAATAGACCGCATCATACTCCATGACCGCACAGACTATCAATCTACCATGTATGCCGACATCCATACACCCTATCCCTCCACTGCCGCCCCCAAGCACTACGTCTGGGACGATGGCGAGAGGCACGAAGCAAGATATGGTCACAACCTCTTCCAAAACTCCCCCAATGCCCCTTATACCTATGCCGTCAGTACGGATGCCACGCTCGATGCCACCATCGAGATGAATGGATGGTACTCGGCAAGAGGTGCCTACTACGAAGACCCTGTCATCAAGTATAACAGCGGATGGGGCAAGTATTACATCACCCTGACCAGTTATTCGTCCGACTATAAGTATGCTGTCGGTCGGCGCACTTGGACCATCACCGTGGGACGGAAACCCGCACAGACCTACCCCTACACGTGGGACTTCACCAAGTATCGCTCTGCCACCAGGGCAAACCTCGGCGATGTCACATGGACCTACAACGGCGATGAGGTCACAGTGAAGACCGACAACTACAACACCAACGACTATGAGTCCTACTTCGTGGATAACTCACAACTCATGTCGAAGGCCCTCAACAGCGCACTCCCCGAAACTGAAGGCCTGGGCTTCTCCATCACTGACAAGACAAACGGAGGCATGACCCTCGACATGCAGAGCAAAGTGTCAAGCACTGGGAGTGCGGCTTCTGGCGGAGAGACATGGCGAAAGGGAGAACTCTCTTTCAAAGGCGGAGGCACCATCACCGTGCCGGCACCTGGAACTGATGGTTACTACATCTACATCAAGAGCAGTGTCGAACCAAACAACGTGTCGAACACCACCACCTGCGACCGCAACGACGTGAACAACAGCAATGGCCAATATTGCTACAAGATAGACAACAAGGATACCGATGCCGTCATCACCTTCAGCAGCGATGCCGACATCTATGCCATCGGTGTGACCAACATCTTCAAGGACTTGACACCCATGAGCGGCACCGCATGGGCCACCGAGAGCCGCGACCATGCCATCGACCACTCACTCACAGGCTATCTGACCACCAACCCCGTCAAGGCATACGCCATCATCGAGACCGAAGAGAATCCATCCTACACCACCGACCTGAAGAAAGCAACCGTTGCCATCAAGGACCAGCGTTATGTGGTGCCAGCCAACACGGGTTTGGTGCTGAAGCAGACCGAATCCCTCCCCACATTGGGTGAAGGTGTGACCACTTACAACGTACCCCTCTTCTATCCAGCCGTCACCACCAGCACCACCGCCGAGGACTTCGACAAGAACCTGATGCGACCCAACGTCACAGCCACCACCTACAGTAGCGAACAAGAAGGATTCAACAACAACACCTACGTCCGCTTCATCCTGGCATCACGCTACATGACGTGGATGCAGACAGAAGCCGCAGGAGTCACCACCAAGACCTATCCCTCCGGGTGGCAGACAGGCAGCCAACCCGTCTTCTACAAACTCCACATCTACAAGTCTGGGGTTGCTGGCGAGGATGTCGCCACACTCAACACCCTCAAAGCCAACAAGGCCTATCTGCTGCTGCCCTACAAACAAGGCATGAACTACCCCCTTTGGTGGGGAGACAGCAATTCTCCTGCTCCTCGCCGCTACATCGCCATTGAAGGAGTGAGCGACATGGAGGAGTTGGAAGCACTGGAGGAGATGGAGCGTGAGGCGGGCCGAGGCGATGGCCGCATCTACAACCTCAACGGACAAGCCGTAGGGAACGACGAGAAGAGCCTCCCAGCCGGCATCTATGTCAAGAACGGAAAGAAATTTATGGTGAAATAGAACTAGAAAGGCTAGAATAACTAGAATGACTAGAACAAACAGAAAAAAGGGAAGCCAATGAAGAAGATACATATATATATATTATGCGCATGCGCGGGGATGCTCGCCGCCTGCTCCGACAACGAGGGGGACGGCACACCCTCTTTCGAGAGCCAGATGCCCATCAGTTTCTCCACCGATGTGAGTCTGCTCGACACCCGTGCCACCACAGGACCCATTGAATCGACCGATGACCTAAAGAAGAGTCCCGAAGGCTTTGGCGTGTTTGCCTATCTGACCGAGACCGACAAATGGAATGCTGCCACTGGTAGCAAAGCATACAGCGACTACCCCATCCCCGACTTCATGAACAACCAGCAGGTCACATGGGGCAAACGGAACTCCTACGAAGAGGACGGCAAGACGAAGTACGTGGAGGACTGGACCTATTCCCCTCCCAAGTATTGGCCCAACAGCAACGACAATGCCACGGCCCGCTACATCAGTTTCTTCGCCTACGCACCCTACGGCAGTGCCAACATCACCGCTCTGCCCGATGCCTCCGACAAGTCGCCCCACCTCACCTACACCCTCAGCACCACCGGCACCAACACCGACCTGCTCTGGGCCAACTGCACCGATGCCACACGCAACGGCAACGGACTCATCGAGGTGGACAACAGCGGCACAACCACAACCACCACTTACGAGAAAGTGCCCCTCACCTTCCACCACGCCCTGGCCTGTGTCGATATCTACGTGCGCCGACTCTACGACGAGACCACTCCCACAGGCAAGACTCCCTCCCAGCAGACCGACACTCTCTTCGTCAGCCAACTCACCCTCGACGCTGGCACCTCAGCCTTCCACTCCAGCGGCACTTTCGACCTCTCCACAGGCACATGGAGAGACCTCACACCCCTCGCTGCCACCAACGGACACTACGCCCTCACCTACACCGAGGGCCAACTGCTCGACAGCATCAGCGGCACCGCTGTGGCTGGCACCACCGACACCGAACGCCTCCTCATCCGCGACCGCGAACTCGACAAGGTGGGACAGGCTGACGAGACAGACGCCACCAAACTCGCCCGCTTTGGCGTAGATTCGCAAGAACGCCGCCTCTTCCCCTGGGGCACCTCCCTCATGTTCTTCCCACAGACAGAACTCACCATCACCCCCACCCTCACCTACTCCATGGTCACCCACGACAACGACCTCCTGCTTAGTTCTCTCACCGACACCCGAGGCCGCATCTTTGGCCGTCGGCTCAACACCGTCAAGGGCAACCCCGTCTCCCTCTCCTTCGAGGCTGGCAAACGCTACAAACTCGTCCTCCTCATCGGTGTCGAACACATCGAGTTCGAGGTGACCAGCGTGGTGGACTGGGATTTCCCCCTGCGCGCCAATCCCTCGCTGGTCGAAGACTTCAAGCAAGAAGGCTACTCCAAGACCATGGACGAAGAGTGAAAGAAAAACTGCAGAATCAAGAAATAGAACTATAAAACATGATGAAGATAACCACTTCACACATCATCCAACTCACTCGCCTTGCTGCATTGGCTCTCCCCCTGTGGGGTCTCACCGCCTGCAGCGACCACCTTTTCGACGACCTTGTGGGCAATGGCGAAGGCGACGATGCCAACGGCATGCAGTTCGCCGTCAACACCACCGAGATGGGCGAACTCCTCATCTCTGTGGGCGACACCCGTTCCACCTCATCCTCCTCCTCATCCTCCTCTTCCTCCTCCTCTTCCTCCTCCCCCCAGCAGGAAGAAGCCGACCACTACGCAGCCCACACCCTCAACGGCAAAAACCCCTACGGCCTGCAGGTCTATCGCATGCCCCTACCCTACGTGGGCATCCACCAAGGAATGGCTAAGGCTAGCCCTTCTAGTAATACTAGCCCTTCTAGAGAGACTAGCCCTTCTAGAGAGACTAGCACATCTAGCGAAACCAGCCCCAACGACACCCGCGCCCCCCTCAGCGAGGTGGTCACCACCAACACCCTCTTCCACGACTCCCTCACCATCTGGGGCTATGCCTACGACTACACCCAGTATACCCCCCTCTTCAACGGCTCCCTGCTGAAGCAAATCCGTGGGTGGCGTTCCTCCGTGCAATGGCCCTACGGCAAAGGCGACCACATGCAGTTCTACGCCATCTCACCCGCCTACGAGTCGCTCAACCTCAATGTCACCGCCCCCACCTGCAGTGGCGGCACCTTCACCCCTCCCACCTTCACCTACACCCTGCCTGAGACCGCCGGAGAGATGCGCGACCTCCTCTATGGAACAGGCCATGTGGAGAGCATCGCCGCAGGCCCTGCCGGCTCCACCACCGACAATCCCAAGGCTGAGAACCTGGGCAAGGACAACAAGACCATCGACCTCCACTTCCAGCACCTCCTCACCGCCATCCGCTTTGCCCAAGGCAGCATCCCCAGCGACATCACCGTGAAGAGCATCACGCTGAGAAGCATCTATTCGCAAGGCACCTACAAACCTGCCGCCGACGATGCTGCCACTGGCACCAAAGGTGCATGGAGCATCCCCGAAGAAAGCACCAAACACTCCTACACCCTCACCACCAACTTCTCTGGCACAGGGACCACCAACACCTACATCGACAACAACCAAGTCTTCCTCGTCATCCCCCACACCCTCAACGAAGACGCCACCTTGGAGATTGAGATAGAAGCACCCCAGCACTACAAGGTCGATGAAAACGGCATGTACACCCCACTCGACGGCGACCGTGAGGCTGCCGATGAGAACACCCCACGCACCACCCACATCCTCACCTGTTCCCTCACCAACGATGTGTGGAAGAAAGGCTACACCGTCACCTACATGCTCACCATCGGACAAGTGGCCGACGGATACTACCTCATTGCCGAACAGCCCGAAGCCCTCTCCCACGACGAGACCAACGGCCATTTCACCCTCCACAGTTACCGCAGTTACTTCGACTACAGCAACAGCAACAGCGGCACCGAAGACTTCAGCCATGCAGTTCCATGGAAGGTGGTGGGCTACTCCACAACCGAACCCACCAGTTCCACCCCCTTCAACGATACCAAGCCCCAATGGCTGAACGACGGACTCCTCACTTCCTCAACCGCCCAGATAGGCGGCTATGCCACCAACATCCCCTTCACCCTCAAGCCACAAGAAGCCACCCAAAAAGGCAACCACGCCGACAACTTGGTCACCAACTCAAGCGTGGCAGCCGACAAACTGGACTTGTCTTGGTATTCACCCAATGCAGTAGGCGAAGGGAAAGAAAGTCACAGGTTCTCCAGCCAACAACCCTCCAACTGCTACATCATCAACCGCCAAGGCAATTACAAGTTCCCCCTCATCTATGGCAACGGCAACATATCGGAAGGTATCAACTTTGTTGACCACACTGGCACACCGATTGCCAATCAACGAATTCATTACCAGATGACCGCCACCAAGAACGCCTCTGCCGAATACATCCTCAATGACGACCTCCACGCCTACCGGCACGAATACAGATGGACTCCATCGCATGTGGATGTGCAGATTGTGTGGCAAGATGTGGCAGGACTCATCTCGAGCGTAGGTAAAGATCTCGACAGTGAGTACATCAGTTTCACAACCAACCCCACCCGACCAGGCAACGCAGTCATCGCCCTGAAAGCACGAAAAGTGAGGGTGAACTACACTCGGACAAGCAACGCGACAAATTGGGAGGCAGTAGATGAAGAACCAACCCTCATCGACGGAGGCAACAACTGGGAAACCCTCTGGACTTGGCACATCTGGGCGACCGACGAGGTCTATCCCAACGATGGAACAAATGCCGATGCCCAGTATCTCAACTACAACTCGACAAACCGCGACCACATCGTCAGCCTCTATGAGGCCAACGGCACGACCGAAAAGGCTAAAATCCTCCCCGTCAACCTCGGATGGGTGCCCGACGAGATGAAGTTTAGTTACTACGAGCCACGCACCGTGTGGGTGAAACTGCAGCAGGTGGTGGACAACGAAGATTGCCCGACCACTGTGGTGAAGATACAGCAGCATGCGCGGCAGCCACTCGTCACTGGCACCTCCACCGTCTATCAGTGGGGTCGCCCCACCGCCCTGCCCGCCATTCGCACTATGGACATGACCGCACGTCCCATCTATGGTGCCAGTGGCTCCACCGACATCAGCGGCTCCTTCACCGTACAGAACATCACGGCTCCCGGCGAGGCCATCAGCAACCCCCTGGCCCTCTGCCGCACCAGCAGCGACGGAGGCACTTGGTTCGACACCAGCGGAACGGTGCCAGCCTATTGGGGCAGCGGCTCTTCCACCACCAAGACCATCTATGACCCCTGCCCACCCGGCTTCTACATCCCC
The DNA here is from genome assembly GCA_002393555.1 of Prevotellaceae bacterium UBA4359. Lineage (GTDB taxonomy): Bacteria > Bacteroidota > Bacteroidia > Bacteroidales > Bacteroidaceae > Minthosoma. The sequence continues at coordinate 436 of DGSP01000074.1, read as the reverse complement.
AACTATGACATCTTCACGGGCTTCAAGCGCACAGGTGAAACCGCTGACGACGGCTCCAGTCTCAACATGTGGGAGGATGCCGGACAGCACGGCAAGGGTGCCTACTTCTACACGACCCCCAACACCACCTCGACCACCACTGACCGCTATGGACAGACTGTCTATATGCCTGCCACAGGCCAATACTCTGCCGACCATCCGGCAGGCACAGAGATGAACACCACCATCAGCCACGAGGACACCAACGCTGGACAGGTGTGGGGAAGCGGCTCTGGCGAGGCTCTCTGGTTCTATCCGCAATGGGAACGCACCGAAAGCGAAGGGAAAGCCATCCAGTTGCCACGCACCGTGCCCTTCAGCACTGCCATCCCCGTGCGTCCTGCCGGCTCCCTCCCCGCTTACTGATTCAAGGTGAGTTCGGTATAAGAATTACGCC